>JBCDHN010000001.1:0-20698 GCA_038749915.1 Verrucomicrobiota bacterium
AACGGCGTTGGCTTGAAGTCGTAATTCAGTGGCGATTTGAGCGACACTCACTCCGTGCAGATAGCGCTTGATAACCACGTTGCGCTGGCGTTCGGGAAGCTTTTTGAGACAGTGCTGCAGCGCGGTTGAACGCTGCTCGTAGGAATCGTCAATTTCCTCCGCTTCGGATGCAAACGTATCGAGCAGCTCATCGCTGAACAGGAGCCGCTTGGAGTCCCTCGCGAGAACCTTGCGCTGGGCCAGGACCTGAAGTCGGGCGATTTTGAAGGCCCAGGCGCGAAAATTGGTTCCCATTTTGAAGGTCTTGCTCTTTTTCCAGAGCACGAGATTGACCTCCTGCAGAACGTCGCGGGCGACATGAGGGTCCCCAATCAGGGACAGGACGAATCCGTAGATCTGTCCTTGATGTCTTTCGACCAAGGCTAAGAATTCGTCGTTATCGGGACTCACGCGTGACTGAGAGAGGCTCATCGGTTACAGGGAGGTTATAGCTTCCCCGGGCAAATCTTACGCGAAAAGTCGAGAGAAGGGGGAAGTTGACGAAAATCGGGAATAGGACCAAGTTCAACTACGAGCCGAATCTTTCCGCAGGGCGTGGTTCCAACATAACCTGAGCCCCGGCGCTGACGTAACTCTCACGATGACGCCTCCGCAACTACACGCTCAACTCGTGGATCTTCTCGATGACCGGCGGGTTTCCGTCGATCCGGTGATTCTGGATGAGCATTCGACCGATCGATGGCATGCAAGTGCGCCACCGGACGTTGTGGTGTTTGCTGAAAGCACGGAAGACGTTTCGCGCGTTCTGCGCTTCGCCAACGAAAATGAAATACCAGTGACCCCGCGAGGGGCCGGAGTGGGTTATGTGGGAGGTTGTGTCCCCCTCCAGGCAGGCATCGCCCTTTCTGTGGCGCGAATGAACCAGATTTTGGAGATCAGCCCGGAAGATGGAGTAGCGGTGGTGGAGCCCGGAGTGATTACCGGGGAACTTCAGCAGCAAGTCCGCGATTTGGGATGGTACTATCCGCCGGATCCCGCAAGTCTGGATGAGTGTAGCCTGGGCGGCAATATTGCGACCAATGCAGGGGGGCCCAAGTGCCTCAAGTATGGAGTTACCAGAAATTATGTGCTCGGTTTAGAGGTCGTTCTAGCCAGTGGAGAAGTTTTGAAAGCTGGAGGTCGCGTCCATAAAAACAAGACCGGCTTTGACCTCGTCGGCCTGTTTGTTGGATCCGAAGGGCTGCTCGGGGTGGTTACGAAAGCAACACTCCGGATCATCCCGCATCCGCCGGCTCGTGCCACCTTTTCGGTTGGTTTCGAGCGTTTTGTTCACGCGGCCGAAGCGGTTCAGAAAATTCTCGGAGCCGGCTTTCTTCCGTGTGCCCTGGAAATCACTGACACGTTCACGCTGCAAGCCGCGCGCGACAATCCGGATGTGACTGCAGAACCTCCACCCGGAAACGCGCACCTGATTCTTGAAATCGATGGGCAACCCGGCGCCGTTGCGTCCGATAAGGAAGCGCTTTGCCAACTCCTGTCCGAGCTCAATCCAACCATGATTGAGGTCGCAGAAACGGAGGAAACCTGCGAGCAAATCTGGGAAATTCGCCGAGCCTTTTCCTACAGCTTGCGCGCCACCGGCCTTACGAAGATGAATCAGGACGTTGTTGTCCCGCGTGGCCGAATCGTCGAACTGGCTCGCTTTTCTCGCCAATTGCAGGAAGAAACCGGCTACCAGGTCGCCAGCTTCGGGCATGCTGGTGATGGCAATATCCACGTCAATCTCATGGTCGAACCCGATGAGGTGAAGCGCCATCCGGACAAAGTCAATGTAGCTTTGGACCGGCTCTTTGCGCAGGTCCTGGCTTGGAATGGGGCCATCACCGGAGAGCACGGACTCGGGATTGCTCGCAAGCCCTGGGTCAGCGATGCGCTGGGCCGGGTATCGCGCCAGGCTCACGCCGATCTCAAGCGTGCTCTGGATCCAAACGGGATTCTCAATCCGGGGAAGTTCGTCGAGGTGGAGTCAGCCTGACATTACAAAAACTCTCCTTGATCACGGAAGGTCGCGGCGTTCAATTCGGGCCGCGCACCCTTGGTCTTTAGTTCTCACATCTTCCTCTTTTACTTCCTGCCCCTTGCCCTGCTGGTCTACTACGCCAGCCCAAGGGTGCTGAAGCACATGTCGCTCACCCTGATGAGCTACATCTTCTATGGTTGGTGGAATCCCTGGCTCATCTTTCTCATTTTTGGATCGACCGTCATCGACTACCTCTGTGGGCGCGCCATTACGAAGGGCGGGGCAACTGAAAAGCAGCGCAAAACGGGGTTGATCATCTCCATCGTCGCGAATCTCTCCATCCTGGCCTTTTTCAAGTATGCCGGGTTCTTTGCCGGTACCGTCAGTTCCGCCGCCGGTGACGCGAGTATGTTTCCCGCCTGGCTCTACGCCATTCCGCTCCCTGTGGGCATCTCCTTTTACACGTTTCAATCGATGAGTTACTCTATCGATCTCTATCGGGGCCATGCCCGACCTTGCCGATCGTTCATCGACTTCATGTGCTATGTCTCGATGTTTCCCCAGCTCGTCGCTGGGCCGATCGTTCGCTACGGCTCCGTTGCCGAGCAACTTCATAGCCGGGTTCACACGATCGAGGGGTTCGTTCACGGGTTCACGCGCTTCAACTTCGGTTTCGCCAAGAAAATCCTGCTCGCCAATCCCATGGGCCAAATTGCCGATGCCTGCTTTGGGGCAGGGGAGGGTGCTCTTGGGCCCTTCACCGCCTGGTTTGGCGTTGCCGCCTATGCCTTCCAAATCTACTTCGACTTTTCGGCGTATTCTGACATGGCACTTGGCTTAGGTCGTATGTTTGGGTTTCGCTTTCCGGAAAACTTCAATGCGCCGTATCGCTCTCGCAGCATCACTGAATTCTGGCGGCGCTGGCACATTTCCCTTTCCAGCTTTTTGCGCGACTACCTTTACATTCCGCTGGGTGGGAACCGCATCAGCCCATCGCGAACCTATGCCAACCTCTTGATTGTCATGCTCATCGGCGGTCTTTGGCATGGGGCTCAGTGGACTTTCGTCGTTTGGGGTGCCATCC
This sequence comes from Verrucomicrobiota bacterium, assembly GCA_038749915.1. Taxonomy (GTDB): domain Bacteria; phylum Verrucomicrobiota; class Verrucomicrobiia; order Verrucomicrobiales; family DEV007; genus JBCDHN01. Next base: position 3,105 of record JBCDHN010000001.1, read on the forward strand.
ATGGTCTCATGCTCGCGCTCGAACGTTGGCAAGGAAAAGACTCGCCCTATCGGCGTCTCCCCAATCCAATCCGCGTCGCCATTACCTTTGGCGTCATCCTGATCACCTGGGTGTTTTTCCGGGCAGAGAACTTCGAAGTCGCGGGACGCTACCTTGCCGCCATGTTCGGAATCGGCAGCTTCGAACCGACGGCGGACCTCCTCCGCGCCTACGTTTTCCGGCCCGGAAACCTCATTCTCTTTCTCGGATGCTGTGGCGTAACCTGGGGGCTTCCCAGGACCCGCGAGATTCTGGACAACCTGACAACTTGGAAAATCATTCTCGGCCTTGTTCTCCTTGTATTTGCCGTCAATATGATGTGGACCCAAGGGTTCAACCCGTTTCTCTATTTTCAGTTCTAGTCGTTTAAAAGATGGAAACGAATGCCAAGTCTCCCCAACACTGTTCCGCCGTTGAATTGGACGAATTTGAGCGTTTGGTGAAGGAAGGGGGAGAAGTCGATCCCAAGGGGCTTCGGCGGCGAATTGAGAAGGCTGAGCGATTGGTCTTTTGTGGTTCGAATCCAGTACTGGGTGTTGGTGCGGTGAAAAACCCAGTCGAGCGCTACAAGACTTCGGTGTTTACCAAGGCCGGAGTGTTGGATCGCATGGATGACCACAAATTCGAGCTGGGCTGGTTGTATGTTTCGCCGGAAGCTCGGGGGATGGGAGTCGGAAACCACTTGATGGAGGCTGCGATTCAGGTCTCGGCGGAAGGTGGGATCTTCGCGACAACGCGCTCAAACAATGATGCGATGCATTACCTCTTTCAGAAATACGCCTTCGAGAAAGTTGGGACAGAATATAAAAGCGCCAAAGGTGATCACACCCTGGTGTTGTATGTCCATCAGTCGACATGATTCGAGAGCGGTTAGTCTTCGAGTAAGGAAGTCTTTGGAATCAAGGCGACCCACCGCGGAGCCATGGGAAACACAACCCAGCCATCGGGCAAAGCTTGCTGGACGACCTCATTGATTGTCATCGATGGTTCGACTTCCAGTTTCAGAATCGAAGGCGATCGATCTTCAAATTCGTCAGCAAACTGAGTAGGCACGTAAAAGCGGATTCCCATTCCACTCGGATCATTGATCTCGGAAAGCAGTTGGAGATGGCGGATCTTTTCGTCGGCCTTGCCTTCTGTCCGGTTGAAAGGGCTGGCGAGGCAGTAGATGGACTCTGAGAGTTGGTTCCACGCCGACATGGTTTCCTTGAGGTGAGATCTTCGAAATCGGTGAATTTCACCGTGGACTTCCCCTTGCGTAACATCGATCAAAGCGTCTCGAGGCAAGTTGTCATGAACCTTTCGAAGTCCCTCAAGGATTTCTCTTCCAGCAGCGAGGTTCGCAATGCTCATCACGATCGTTGCTGAATCATGAGATTTATCGGAAGCCGTGTAGCCCATGCCTTGAATACTGAATCCTCTGTGAGCGACGCCATCGATTGCCAAGAAAAAATAATCTTGGAAGTGGCCCATGAATTCCAAGGCTCCAGAGCCGCACTCAATATCAAATTCCAGCCACCACCTGTCGTTCCGCTCGCTATCGACGCGAAGCCTTGCGGCGACCAGGGGGAGGGGAAAAGGTCGGGCTGAGAACCTGATCGTCGATACTCCTTCGGCGGATATTTCGCGAGTTACCCGCTCCTGAAGCGTCGGAAAATAGTTAAACCAGCCTGATGTCTGATTCGGGTTCTCTGGCATGAAGGGCCCCAGTCCGTACATCAGGGTGCCATCGATCGCGTGTGAATCAGGAAGTTGATGTAATGCCTGGATTGCTTTAAGGGCTGCCCGGCCCTGCTCAAGGCTGTCGATGAAGGCAACCCATCCCCGGGGTTTGGGAGGTGGCTTGGGAGCTTCTTCACCATCGGCCTCATTCTCTCCAAATCCAAAACCCAATGAGGAACCTGAGCCAAACGGATCTTGTTTACGCTGATGAGGCCAAAGTATGGTGGTCAGAAACTGGATGCTGGAATTTTCGAACTTCAGAAAATGACGATGCGTATCTTCCGGAAGATTCTCCACGTTGAGATGCAGTTGAAGGCTGTTATGCACTGAGTCGGACCAAATCAGGGTCGCACGGGAGATTTTTGGTTCGAACCGTTCCAAGTTCGTTCGGACCAAAAGAGAGCCTTCTTCAACGGTACAGCTTGAGGTCGTAGTCGCCGGATATCGAAACCAGGATGATGGTGAAACGGAAGTTTCGGAAGATTGGGCATCGGTTTCACCGCAAAAAAAGGAGAGCAACCCCAATGCGATTAGAGTGCAGGATGTCGTTTTCGGGAGCTGGAGGGACATGATTGGATTCGTCCGATTCTGACAGATTTGAATCCGCCGACCAAGCGCAACCGAACACAACCGAAACCATTTCGTCTTCAAAGTCTGGGAAGAACCAAAAATAAGATCATGACAAGTTCTTGACTTAGTCCAGAACTTGATTCAATCTCGGGACATGGCCGACCACGTCGAACTCCTTCGTTCCAACGGAATTCCCGTCACTGCCCAGCGTCTGGCTGTTTTGGGGGCTGTTTCAACCAACCCTCACACTACAGCAGAGATCATCGCCGAGAATGTCAGAAGCAATATCGGGGCGATTTCGCGACAGGCGGTTTATGACGCCCTCGGGATGTTGGCCGACAAGGGCTTGATTCGTCGCATCCAGCCAGCGGGCTCAGCCGCTCTGTATGAAGATCGAGTCGATGATAACCATCACCACCTGATCTGTCGAACCTGCGGGAAGACCGTCGACGTCGATTGCGCGGTGGGTGCGCAGCCCTGCCTGAATGCAGCTGATGATGCTGGTTATAAGATCGATGAGGCCGAGGTAATTTTCTGGGGGACGTGCCCAACATGTCTCGCTAAAACCTAACCTGGAATAGCTGATTTCAGCCGTTCTCTAACAACCTAAACCCATGCTACGAGTAACCTACCCAACCTTGGGGAACGCCTTCGTCGGCGTCCTTCGAAAAACGAAATCCCGGCAGTTCAGAGGATCAACCTTCTCCGTTGGTCTTGTCGCGATATCACTCCTCTCCCTGACCGGAGCCAGCATCAGCAGTGCGGAGGCCCCGTCAAAACCCGATAAAGAAATGACAGTAGAAAGCAAGTGCCCGGTGATGGGCGCGCCCGCCAGCCCCTATCGACACACGGTCGCCGGATCGATGTCCAATGGTGATTGGTGGCCCAATCGATTGAACCTCAATATCCTCCACCAAAACTCGGCCAAGAGCAATCCGCTTGGTTCAGACTTCAACTATGCGGACGAGTTCGCAAAGCTTGATCTCGCAGCTTTGAAAAAAGATCTGGAAGCCGTGATGACGGATTCCCAGGATTGGTGGCCAGCCGACTATGGGCATTACGGTCCCTTGTTCATTCGCATGGCGTGGCACAGCGCTGGAACGTATCGCGTGACCGATGGACGCGGTGGCGCTTCCGATGGAACGCTCCGGTTCGCCCCGCTCAACAGTTGGCCGGACAACGCCAATCTCGACAAAGCGCGTCGCTTGCTTTGGCCGATCAAACAAAAGTATGGTCAAAAAATCTCTTGGGCCGACCTCATGGTCCTGACTGGAAACGTGGCCTTGGAATCCATGGGATTTGATACCTTTGGTTTTGCCGGTGGCCGAGCCGATGTTTGGGAACCTCAGGAAGACGTCTACTGGGGACCGGAAAGTGAGTGGCTTGGTGACAAGCGCTACTCGGGAGACCGTGAACTGGAAAAGCCGCTTGGCGCAGTCCAGATGGGACTCATCTATGTCAATCCGGAAGGTCCGAATGGAACACCAGATCCTTTGGCCGCAGCTCGGGATATCAGGGAAACGTTTGGCCGGATGGCGATGAACGATGAAGAAACCGTAGCGCTGATCGCCGGTGGTCACACCTTTGGTAAGGCGCACGGTGCCGCCAGTCCGGAAGGTGTTGTCGGGCCCGAGCCTGAAGGCGCAGGTTTGACGGATCAGGGCCTCGGCTGGATGAGTTCCTACGGCAAAGGCAACGCTGAGGACACCATTACCAGCGGACTGGAAGGAGCCTGGACGCAATCGCCTGCCGTTTGGTCGCATGGTTACTTCACCAACCTGTTTGCGTTCGATTGGGAACTGACTAAGAGCCCTGCCGGTGCCAAGCAGTGGACTCCGAAAAATGGCGGTGGCGCGGGAACGGTTCCCGACGCGCACGATTCTTCGAAGACGCACGCACCCATGATGTTCACCACTGACATCGCGCTGAAGGAAGATCCGGCTTATCGCGAAATCTCGCAGCGCTTCTTTGAGAACCCCGATCAGTTTGCGGACGCGTTTGCCAGAGCATGGTTCAAGTTGACGCACCGCGACATGGGCCCGATTTCACGTTACCTTGGGCCTGAGGTCCCTGAGCAGCAGTTGATCTGGCAGGATCCGGTTCCAGCCGTTGATCATGAGTTGATTGGCGACGCTGAAGTTGCGTCGCTCAAGAGCAAAATTCTCGAGTCCGGACTGACCATTCCCCAGCTTGTATCGACTGCTTGGGCTTCGGCTTCCACCTATCGCGAGAGCGACAAGCGTGGTGGAGCCAATGGGGCCCGAATTCGTCTGGCTCCGCAAAAGGACTGGGAAGTTAATAATCCGGCTCAGCTCGCCAAAGTTCTGCCCGTGCTTGAGAAGATTCAGGCGGACTTCAACGAATCGCAGTCTGGAGGAAAGAAAGTCTCAGTTGCCGACCTCATCGTGCTTGGTGGCGCGGCTGCAATCGAAGCGGCTGCGAAGAATGCAGGGCACGACGTGACCGTTCCATTCCACCCTGGTCGGACCGATGCGACGGCTGACATGACGGACGTTGATTCGTTCGCCGTGCTCGAGCCAACTCAGGACGGATTCCGGAACTTCCTCGGTCACGAGCTTGATCGTCCGGCTCCAGAGACCTTGGTGGATCGCGCCAACCTCCTCACCTTGACGGCTCCTGAAATGACGGTCCTCGTCGGCGGAATGCGGGTTCTGAAGACTACGGTTGGTCATCCGGATCTCGGTGTCCTTACCGACAAGCCCGAGGCGTTGACGAACGACTTCTTCGTCAATCTGCTCAACCTGAATACGGATTGGGAAATCTCCTCAATGTGCGACCACTTCTACGAAGGGAAGGACAGTGCTTCCGGTGAAATGAAGTGGATGGCGACATCCGTTGATCTCGTTTTCGGATCAAACTCCCAGCTGCGGGCCATTTCCGAAGCTTATGCGAGCTCTGATTCTGAAGCGAAATTCGTGAACGACTTCATCGCAGCTTGGAACAAGGTCATGAACTTGGACCGTTTCGATCTCGATACCTAAAAGTTGCCCGTCCCGTTGGTTTGCCCAAGGCCAACACTGTCAGGGTCTGATCGAAGGAAACTTCGAACAGGCCCTGACTTTTTCCTTTAATAGGTCTGTGCCCAGAGAAACCCGCACCGGGCTTTACGATGGCTCCGTTTCTGGCTCAGGTTCATCGGCAGGTGAGGTGATCGTTGTCGGAACGATGCGTTCACCCTTTTCATAAATGTCTTTTGCTGAGCCCACGACGAGAGGGTCCATGTCATCGACCAGAGAGTGATCCTTCCCGTCATAGGGAATCTCTTTGAGCAGGAATTTGATGGCGTTGAGGCGGGCCCGTTTTTTGTCATCCGAGCGAACGATTGTCCATGGCGCGTCGGCCGTGTCGGAGTAAAAGAGCATTGATTCTTTCGCCTGGGTATATTCATCCCAACGCCCGAGAGATTCCACATCCATCGGACTTAGTTTCCATTGCTTGAGAGGATCCTTGGCCCGACCGATGAAGCGGCGAAGTTGTTCTTCCCGACTCACCGAAAACCAGAATTTGAAGAGCTTGATGCCACTTCGTGTGAGCATTCTTTCGAATTCCGGTGCCTGGCGCATGAATTCCAGGTATTCGTTCGGCTTGCAAAACCCCATGACCCGTTCGACTCCGGCGCGATTGTACCAGGAACGGTCAAAAAAGACCAGCTCACCGCTGGTTGGCATATTTTGCACATAGCGTTGGAAGTACCACTGGCCTTTTTCGGTTTCGGATGGCTTCGCCAGGGCCACGACCCTCGCTCCCCGAGGATTCAAATTCTCGATGAAACGTTTGATCGTTCCTCCTTTGCCTGCGGCGTCACGTCCTTCAAAGACTGCGACGACTCGTTCTCCGGATTTTCCGACCCACGCCTGCATCTTGACGAGCTCAATTTGCAATAACTCGATCTGCCGATTGTATTTGCTCGAGCTCATCACCTTTTCATAGGGATAGGCCTCGCTGATGATTCGCGACTTCTTCTTCGCACTCCTCACTTTCTCGGTGAGCTCCGGAGGGATGCTTTTTCGAACCTTTTCGTCAATCACAGCGACCATCGGGAAGGCATCTATCATCGCCTCAGACGTGGTTGAAGCTGTTTCAGACGGTGTTTCGATTGCGCCCGTCTCAGGCATGGGAAAAGCGGGCGTTTCGGTTACCAAAGCATCGTTCTCCTCTCCCGAATCCGGTTCCATTGTGGTCTCGGCAGGTTTCTCCGGGGGGGCAACGGCTTCTGGAATCGATTCTGCCGGTTCTGTCCCTGGGCTGGTTGGCGTGTCCAGCGCGGCTGGCAGCGGATCAGGGACGGGAACATCTTCTTCTGGTTTGGAAACGGCCGGTGGATCGGGAAGATCAGGGCTCTTGGTCTTGAAAAACTGGTTCATGGGACAAGCTGCTAGGATTTCAGGATGCACTCGACGCCTCCTGTCCCAGCGAGTGGAGCAAAGTGCATGCCAATCGGCTGATGACTTGCGTTAATAGGCAAGTTTGAATGCATAATCGTGCGAAATCACGAATTGCAGCCGCAAGCCGAGAAAAGAAGATGTGTGTCAGGCTGAAGATTCGCTCACGGCAGCTTCAGGGTGCAATGGTGGTTGGTGACTCTCCATAGTCGGCGCCGGTGAGACTACGCAACACGGATTCTTGCCACGCTTGCAGTTTCGCTTCGAGATTCTTGACGATCGCGGACTGTTGCGCGGAAAGATCCTTGGTTTCGGCGGGATCGCTTGCGAGGTCAAAAAGTTCGAGGGTGGTGGGATTCTTTTTGAGGTCGTGAATCACGAGTTTCAGATCGCCATCAATGATGGTGCGAGGTCCGCGATAGTTGGCGTCGGAAATCGTGAGATGCCGGTAATTCTTGAAATTCCGAGTGGCAATGCCACGCATCATTTTAACCAGCGGCGTGGTGCCTTTTTGAAGTTCAGGATCAAGGTAGGGAGCGGCATCACTGACCGAAGACGTGTTGAAGGCCCAGAAAGTCAGCGGTTTTTGGCGGGCTGTCATGGTTCCATCCAGCAAAGACGTTAGATCGATCCCGTCGATTGGCCGCTCGGGAAGCCTTTGTCCAACGATGGCACAGATGGTGGGGAGAAGGTCGCTGGTGCTGGCACGGACTTTCGTGCTGCTCGGTTCCGGGACTCGGGCGGGCCACTCGAGGAGGCCCGGGACGAGGGTGCCTCCTTCGTAGAGCTGTCCCTTGACTCCCCGATGGGGAGTGTAGACCGAAGCGTCTGGAGAAGTTCCGTTGTCTCCGCAGTAAAAGAGCAGGGTATTTTCGCGAAGCCCCTGATCAGCAAGATGATCTCGCAGCACTCCAATGGAGCGATCCATCGCCGTGATCTCGGCATAACGCTCTCGCAACACTTCACCCTGAGGGCGTTTGGTAGGCCCGCCTGTTTCGTTGGAGGTGAGCTTGACCATTTTGTCCGGATACATCGCTGGCAGCTCATCATACAGCGCGAGGTCGGCTGGCGTGCCGCTGTAGGGCTCATGAGGCGAGCCAAACCAGACGACCGTGAAAAAGGGCTGCTTCTGTTTGTGGGCGCGATCGATGAAACGAATGGTTTCCGCGATCACGATTTCTGAGCTTTCACCTTTGATCACTTCCGGCGGTCCACCATTGCGTGAAAGCGGAGGGTCGAGTTCGAAAAAATTGTCGTGCGAAACCCACTCATGAAATCCCATCGCGCCCGGATTGACAGGTGACGCCGCTTTGACCGCACCCAAATGCCACTTGCCGAAGTGACCACACTGATAACCCGCCTTGCTCAGAATGTGGGCAATGGTGATTTCCTCGGGACGAATCGACCATCCGGGCGTGAACGTTCCCATTCGGTTCGGGTGGCGGCCGGTCAGGAAGCTGGCCCTGGTCGGAGAACAACTTGGATGCGCCGCATAAAAATGTTCAAATCGGAAGCCCGTGGTCGCAAGCTCGTCGAGGACCGGCGTTAGAAGATGCGGATGGCCGTTGAAACCGGTTTCCTCCCAACCATGATCATCGCCCATCAGCAGGATGATGTTCGGTTTGTTCTCTGCTGATAGCGCATTGAAGCCGAAGACGAGGTAGCAGAAAAGGCTGAGCTTGAAAATGAGCAAGGGGTTCATTGAATTGAGGGTTTGACTGAAATTCACATGCGTCTCAGCAATGATCCACAAGAATCATTCCTCCTTCGCTATCCGCCTTTTTCGCATCGGGCATGACGTTTGCTCGCTTTCCCGTTTCACAAGGTTACGTTTTCGGATGCCGACCCCTTTTCAAGTATGACAATCCTTCTACTTCTCCTCATTTTGGTTGCGGCGATTGCCTTTGTCATTGCGGGCCTCGTCATTGCCTTTCGCAGCAAGAATCCCGTGGTGCGATGGGGCTTTGGAGCGTCGGCGGCTATTGTGCTGATGGCATTGCTTTTCGGTGCCTACGTTCTCTTCTCCGGCACCCTTTTGCCATCCCCACCTTGAATGTCTTCACCAGGATTTGATCGATTGGCAGAGGCGTTTCTCCGTTTGAGAATCTCGTGGCAGGTTGCGGTAGGTGACGTCGTAGTGATAGGAAAGTAGAGGGTCGGCAAACTGGATTGGAATTTGTTCGTCTTGCAGGGCTTCGAGATGTTGCGACAAAGTCCGTCCGGTGGGCATGGGATGACCAAGCCGGGCGCAGGCCTGATGAAAGAGATTGAGATATCCGGGAGGAGGGGATGATTCTGCGATCGGGGAATGCATCATTCCCGGATGGCTTTGTCCCCGTTTGAAAGCGCGGAGAATCACCAGGATGATGAGGCTGGCTCCGCAAAGGATGAGAATCCAGACCCAACCGCTTGGCAGAGTGGCAAAACTGTTCCTGCCCGCATCCAAGCCATCCGTTGGGAGAAATGCCTCGATGGACGGAGGTGTTTCTCCCGAAACGCTCGCAAGTGCCGAAGGCAGGTCGGGGACCGGTGTTGCTTCAAACACGACCCATCCATGGTCCTGAAGAAAAATTTCCGGCCAAGCATGCCCATGTTTACTGAGAAAGACAAATTGACCGTGCTCTTTGTAATAGCGTCCACCCGTCCAGCCGAAGCTGATTCGCGCCGGCACGCCCATTTCCCGGGCCAGAAGCACTGCGGCTGAGGCGAAGTGGATGCAAAACCCGTTTTTGGTGTCGGAATCACCCAGAAAGTTCTCCAGAGCACACTTCCCATTGTCCGGATAATCCACCTGAAGCGAATACGAGTAAGTCTTACGTAGCCAATCCCGCAGAGCCGTGAGGCGTCCTTCAAGAGAAAGAGCCGGATCAAATCGGGTGGCCAAAGCCAGTATTTGCAGATGCAAACCGGGATGGGAAGTTGGAAGGAGGTAGGTCGTATCGGTTAGGCCAGCCGAGATCGCGATCTCGTTCTCGACCAGGTCTTCAAATCGCAACGGTGACGAACTGGCCTGGTACTGGAAGTAGGTGGTTTCGAGTCCGAGAATCGGAAGTAACCAAGTGCCGGGAGAGATTCGGGTAACCTCCGGTAGCCGAACCGCAACGGCGCCCTGAAGAAGACTGACTGTGTTCAGCCGGTCAAAGTGGCGTCCCTGCAAGATGGTATAATCAAAGTCCGGCGATGAAACCGCTGGTCGCAAGGGAATCAATCCTTCTCGGTTGGGCGTAAGGATCGAGGAGTCCTTACCGGGTTGCGAAGTCCAGCGATCGCCATCGAACGAATCGTGGGCAAAGGCGCTGACATACACCGGTCCGGAGTCGAAAAGTCGATCGGCATCATTCGAATCGGCCAACGTCAGACGAACTTCTGGTTTGTCGGTCAGGGTGAGATTTGCCGAGTTCGGCACGGCCGCTCCGTCCGGGTCAAAAATCGTGCGGACTTCGGTGTGAGTCTCCTCATCCAATGAAAGCATCGCGTTTGCCTCAGCGGCGTCCCAGTCAAACTCGCCTTCGTCGCCGGGTTCCAATTGCACTTCCTCGGTTCGTACGATTTCATAACTCCAGCGGGTGGCGTTTGAAGGGCCGAAAACAAAGACCAGATAGAGTGACACCAGACTTACGGCCACGACGCTTCCTCCTGCGACACGATCGAGCACGCCAGGCTTTCGACGGTTTCGAAATCGGGGGGCATACGGAATGGCGGCATAACGGCCAATCATAGCAAAAGCCGCAGCCAACGCTGCAAGAGCGACAAAGGTCCGGAACCAAAAATCCCATTCCACCGGCCAGCCACGGAGGGTAACGAACGCAATCAGCAATGCGGGGATGAGAATGATGCGCAACATTTCAGGGCACGAGTTGCAGGCGGCGTTTCCGAAACCGGATCTGGCGAATGTCGATCACCATCACCTGGGGATGCGTTGGGGGAACAAGGTGGATCCAGTTGTCGGGTGGCGAATCGGAGATAATGATCAGCTGTTCGTCGGTCGGGACGGATTGAAGAATGTCAGCGAGTTCGTTCGGCTTCGTTGGTTTTGGTTTTGAAGTCTGTGCGAGAAGAGCAAGGCATTCGGAATACTGGGCGCGATTTTCGCAGGGGCGACAGAGCCAATCGGTGAAGTCGGCCTGCAGCGTGATGCGGGTTTGGCCAGCCTGGAGATAGTTCAAGGTTCCGGCGACGAGGGAGAGTCCACGTTCAAATCGATCGAAACGGATCAGCTCACCGGTTGCGGGTTGAGAGTGAAAAATGAGGTGACAGCGATACGGATGAAACCCCGGTGGATCGTAGGCTCGCACCTGCAGACTTTGATCACGGGCTAACGAACGTGCTGTGGCAGATTGATGAATCCGATTCGCAGGATCACCCGGTTGATAGGGTCGCACCCCGCGTGGCTCACCAAGAAAGTCTCCCAGCGCGATTCCTGATGTCGGCATGTTGTCCGGTTGCGCTCCCTCCGAGAGCAACTCGAGTGGCGTGATGAGTCGCGGATACACGAGAGTGGGCGCTGCAGCCGTTGCCGTTTGACGAACCTCGAAAAGTCCCAAGGGAAAACGCGAAACGAATTCAATCTCAACTGATGAGAACGAGGAGCGCACCGGGATGCTAAGCCGGTCGTGAAGGGAGCCGCCGCTGCCAACGGGCGTCCAATTGACGTAGCCCAGGCGTTCCACCTTCTGGGGAAAGCGGATCGTCACGGCAATCTGATATGCATCGAGAATGCGCCGTCCGTTCCACAGTTCCGCAACGTAGGGAACGCTCCGCGCGGCGTGAAAGCGTCGCGGTAATTGCAGCTTCAGTTCCAAATCGCGCAAGTTGAGCGGCGCGAGAATGTAGCCGCACCCGATGAGGAGAAGCCCACAAAACCCCAACGTCATCAGCGCTCCGTCGTGGATCCACGTTCCCACCATGAGCAGGATGATCGCGCCGCATCCGATCGCGACACCCAGACCGGTGATGTTTCGCGTTCCTTGATGGCGTGACGGTTCGTTCACCACACTCAACTCACCTTGGTTTGTTCGAGAGCCTGGGCAATCGCCAGTTCCGGGTCGCTTCCATCCTCGCAAATCAATCGGTGTCTCATCACGTGAGGAAACATCTCCTGAACATGCTCCGGAAGAGTTGCCGTCTCCCCGGCGATCAAGGCTCGTGCCTGAGATGCTCGCAGTAAGGCAATGGATCCGCGAACCGAGACCGTGTGCTCACCACCGGCCAGTCGGCGCAATGTCTCGCTTAGTGCGACGACATAACGTGTTAACTCGTCACTCACGGTCAGATCGGGAACCTTGCGTTGCAACGTCACCACATCATTGGGCCCCAGCAAGGGCTCTGAAGAAGACGCCTTCAAATCTTCGGACGCGTGGGTCTGAAGAATCCTGGCCTGGACATCGGGGGAGGGGAGGCTCATCGGAATGGAAAGCAGAAAGCGATCGAGCTGCGGCTCTGGCAGAGGAAATGTTCCCGTCGTCGACGTATTGTTCTGCGTTGCGATGACCATGAATGGCGCTTCCAGGCTGCGGGTCTCTCCATCGATCGTCACTTGTCCCTCGTTCATCGCTTCAAGCAGGGCCGACTGGACCCGGGGCGAAGTCCGGTTGATCTCGTCGGCCAGAACCAGATGCGCAAACACCGGACCCTCCACAAACGTGAACTCGCTCGTGTGCGCCCGATAAAGATTGTAGCCCAGAATATCCGACGGCAGAAGATCGGGCGTAAACTGAATCCGCTTGAATGTTCCGCCAATTCCGGTCGCCAGCGAATGCGCAATCGAAGTCTTCCCAATTCCCGGAGGCCCCTCGATCAAGGCATGCCCCTTCGCCAACAAAGCGGTCAGCAGCAAGTTGGCCGGCCCTTCCGCACCCAACACCGTTGATACGAGGCGTTGGCGAAGTTGATGCAGTCTCTCGGTAAGCACCCGATAGTGATAGCGATGGAAGCCAGGCTTGAAAACGGCAAAATCCAGAATCTGAATCTCCGAAACGAGCGTTCCAGCCAAAAAAATGCGCCCGAGCCATCTCAATGACCCGGGCGCACCTGAAAACTGGTTACTAAATTCTGATTACTGCTTTTTGAGCAACCCTACCACCTCCATCACCTTCTCGGATCCATAGCTGTGCCCTTCCACCGTCGTGACAATCTCTCCCGCCACGTCGGTTGCAATGATTCCGTGGGTTTTCAGGCCCGCGGCGACAACTTTTTCCCGAACTCCTTCTGCTGTCATGCTGGCAGTCTCGAAGTTGATTTGGTCGCCCTGTTCGTTTTTGAGATCATTCACGATGACCGTAATCTTGGCGCAAAGCGGTCATCCATCGAAATAAGCGTAAAACAGAGTCGGCTTCGTGTCATCGGCATGGGCGAAGCTGGCCAAGGCGAGAAAGAGAATCAAAGGATGAAAGTATTTCTTCATTGGAACAGGTCGAACTATCACTGCTCCACTGCGCTGGCGAGCGATTTTTTGACAGGAATTGAAGTTGACCATGATTGCCTGAGAACGAGAAAAATGCACAATCTGCGAAACCCACTACGGGTTTGCTGGTTCCATCGGTGATCATGAAGAGGAACGCCTTTGTTGGCCTGTTAGTATTGGCTTTGACTTGGAACCTTTCGACGACGGATGCAAGGGCCGAGGCAGAGGTCCGCACCTGGACCGACAACACCGGGAAATTCACCTTTGAGGGAACCTTCGTCCGCAGTCGCGGCAGCGAGATCATGCTGAAGAAAGTCGATGGTAAACTGTTGCGGGTTCCTCTGAGCCGCCTCAGTCGTGAAGATCAGGATTATGTGACGGAGCTGGAGTCGGGGCCGGCCGAAGCGACGGATCCGCTGACCGGGATCGCCTGGTACAGTTCGGTCGAGCCCGCGTTCGCCGAAGCCAAGCGCAGCGACCGTCCCATCATGTTCATGGCGGCTGCGACCCAATGTTCCGGCGTCCCCGGCATCTTCTGACCGGGCTACAACGTGATTGAGAACCGTGAGTTCTCAGACAGCAATTGTATTGAGCGTTCCCGCGGTTTTGTTTGTGTGCGCATCGATCCTTACGAAACCCAAGCGCATGCCGACTGGGTGAGGAAGCTCTGGCGGGGAGCTCTGACCAACACTGTCTTCGTTCTGCTCGAGCCGGACGGAAAGACACCGCTCTCGCGCGGTGGTCGCAGTCCTGAAATGGCGATCGGTGCTCCCGACGTCTTCTACGCAAAGATGGATGAGGTTGCCGACGACTTTCAGCCGAAGGCAAGTGTTCACGAAGCGATTGTCCCTGACGCGCTCACCTTTCGACAAGCACTCAACACCGCATCCTGTGATCAGCGCCCTCTGGTGCTCGTTTCAGTGGCTACAGAGTCTGACCTGGAACGCATGGAAGAACGGCTTCGCAAAGTGGCGTGGCATCCCTCGATCACGGGATGTTTTCACTGGGATTTTGTCGCGGATGATACCGAGTGGCAGAAGGTCGTCTCCGGAAGCACTCCAGACCACGGCATCATCGTGATTCAGCCGGATAAGTTCGGGCTCAAAGGAGATGTGATGGCATCGTTTGATGGCGATGAATCGTCCGGCGCATTGATTACCGGACTGAAGGATGCGTTTTTCGATTTTCAGCAGAAGCATGAAGCCAAGGATTATGAGAACCACCGCCGGGAGGGAAAACGGAAAGGGGTCACCTTCGAGCAGGAACTGGAACAGAAAGAAGAGCGTTAGTAAGGGTGAGGAGCGGCTCGCGGAGCTGGCGGGTGATGCAAATGAAGGTAAAACGGGTCTCCGGCCCGTTCCTATGGACGACGTGTCTCGTCGACCGGCGTGGGTCTCCGGAGAACGGGCCAGAGACCCGTTTTACTGGAAACTGAGCACGATGGTCAGTCCTGGCTGGAATCCTTGCCTCGTCGGGCGATGAAGATCATCGCAAAGGCCAGGACTCCGCCGATCACGCCTCCCGCGTGGCAGGCGACCAAGGGCGTTCCGACCAAGCCGAAGTGAAGCAGTTCGAGAAATGCTGAACCGGAGAATACTTCCCAAGCGCATTTTGCGAGGAGAACTACCAGGCAGAAAATTCCAAATCCTCGCTCACGGTTTTGATGTGAGGTGATGGATTCCAGAGCGAGGATTGCCATCAGTCCATGGGCGAGGCCGGAGAGGCCACAGAGGCCGATTTCGTGAATGGAAGGGGCAAACCAAAGGCAGCCGAGCAAGGCACCAAACATTGAACCGCCAACATAGAAAAGCCGGGCGGTGCGAGTTGATTTTCCCAGTTCGAAGTAGAGTAGAAAAAATGCCGAGGCGTCGAGGAGAAGATGATACCAGGTGACGTGGACCAGAGGGTGAGTGAGGAGCCGCCACCATTCTCCATCGAGGAAGCGGCTGGGAAGAAAGGTAAAGCTGGCGACCGCTGGTAAGCCCAGCAGTAACGGGAGATTCACCAATCCGAGAGCAACTCCAAACCAGATGAGTTCCTTTCGGCAACTGGAGTCTGGTTTTGAAAAGTTCATGGTCAGACTAGGTTTGGAGAGGCGAAGGCCCGAGTTGGCCTTCGCCTCAGGAATAGCCATGCTTACTTGGTTAAGTTGTTGCGTCGCCAGAATCTAAGAAGGGCGACGAGTCCGATGAAGAGAGGACCAACTGGTCCGGAGCCACCTCCGCCTCCTCCCAATTGCAATCCAGGCTGTGCCCGTGGCGGCGCAGGGCGGGTTGAAGGAGTAACTGGCGCTTGCCGTAGGATTCGAGGGGCTTGTTGGCTGGCGATTTCAATAGGCTTGGTTGGATCGATGGGGCCCAAACCGGCAATCGCCTTGTCACGGATCGAGTCCAAGCGTCGCTGCCTCTCCAGTCGCGCTTCGCGATCGCGGTCCAGCCGAACAGTGTTTCGTCGATCGATCCTCCATCGTTGGTATTCAGCATCGTTTTCCAAGACGAGAAACGAAGTGTATTCGCTGACAATCGAATAGGTTTCGCTCAGTTGGACGATTTCATCAATCACCCGATCACTGTTCCCATTTCGATTACTTGTCTTCAAAAGGCCATCGATTTTATGCCAGGCCCACATCCGATCAATTTCCGGGTTTGAGAGTTCGCTTTGATCGAATGTCATGGTTGCGACTTGGTTCATGGCCACTCCATTGATTTGTCCGGTGAGTTCCACGCTGGCTTCGCCGGGGTTCGAATAGCGCCCGTAGATACGGACTGGAGCGCCATGATAAAGATTGGGCACCAGATTCGGGACCACATCAAAAGCACCGATTCCCGCAAGTTTGATCTGAAGATCGGAAGCTGCTGGACGGGTGAGCTTTCGGCGAAACGCAGTGGCCTGACGCTTCAGATTGTCGTTCTGTGAGACAAACGCCGCCAGTCCTCCGGAGTCTTCCGCCATTTGCTCTAGTAACGGACGATTGACATCATTCCCCACGCCGACGCAGAAAACCCGAGAGTTTCGAGGGCGTTTCTGGATCAGATCCAATAAAATATTACGATCAGCTTGGTCGGTTAGGCCGTCACTCAGGACGATGACGTTTAATTGGCGGTCCGCATCGGCGAAGCGGTAGGCGGTTTCAATCGCAGCCTTGATCGTTGTTCCTCCTGCTGCTTGGGCTGACGCAAGAAAGCGATGGGCGCGCTCTCGGTTCTCCTCGTTCACGGTCTCCAACTGATTGAAGGCCATGGTAGGCGTGATGTTAAACGTCATTACTTCAAATCGATCTCGAGCGCCCAGTGTATCGACAAATGCGGCGACGCTGTCTTTGGAGAGGAGGAGTTTTCGGTCGTCCCGCATGCTTCCGGAAATGTCGACCACGAAGACGTAGTCCATGCCGATATCCTGCATTTCGAGTTCGTTGCCAGCGGTCAAGGTAAGGCAAAAGTAGCCGTCTTCGCCGCGGCGTTTTGAGGTGATAAGATCAAAGCCGGTCGTAGCTCTCTCGATCTGATGGGCAAGAACAACGTCGCGAGCCAGGCTGCCACCCGTTGATTCCAGTTCGGCCTGATAGTAGTGGTCAGAGTGGGCGGCAATCACGAAATCACCACCATGACTTGGACTCTCCAGCGCCTGAATGGGAATCTCAGAATGGACGTTAAAGGAAATTGCGAATCGCTCAGTTGCTCGGGTGTCGATTCCCGGACGGGTTGATGTCGCCAGGGGATAAACGTAGGTGCCCCAGTCGTCATAGTAGTTCAGCTCCTGGTAGTAGGTGACCTTGACCTTTTGCTCCGCTTTCGCGTTGATGGGAAAAACCCGCATCTCAAAAGAGCGGAAATCGGTTTGTTCCAACAGACCGGGGTCTTCGCGTGTTGCCTTGTAGCTCTGATAGATTTCTCGGGCGCGTTCCTTTTCGAGGACTTCGCCGATCATTTCTTTGCCACCGATCCACATGCTGAAATTGGCGACAGATGCTCCTTCTGGAACCGGAAAGGTGTAGAGGGCTTCCACCTGCCGATTTTCAGTGTTGAGAAACACTTGGGTCACCTCTGTGACGGCGATGCCGTTATTGATCGTGACATTGACGTCGTGCTCTTTGATTTCGAGCACTCCACCAAATCCGCCATCGGCGACGAGTAACCCGGCTGCCTGGGTCGGGAGTGTGGTTGTTGCGAGCATTGCCGCAACAGCGGTGAACAGAGTTGTGGTTAGAATCGATTTTCGAATCATTGGATTTTTGGTTAAGTTGTGAGCGTTGCAGACACTGCACATCACATGCCAGTTCCTTTGATGCATTTATAAAGTGCTTATGGTGAATGGTTTAAGTTTTTGGTCGGAGATATACGAATTCTGGATGTGGACATTTTATGTATAAGTGTATAACATTTTATGTATGGCGTATGTAGTCCCAGAAGTTGACCGGGAATACTTCCGAACCGTCTCTCAAGCCGCGTTCTGCAATC
>JBCDHN010000002.1:0-19662 GCA_038749915.1 Verrucomicrobiota bacterium
GCTGTCCGGACTGGATGTCATCACCCAACCCGGTGCAAAACTGAACTTGCGCAGCGTCATCACTTGCGGAGAGCAAGCCATCGCCCGGGAAGGCCGCAACCTGCGCGGCAAGGCGGGATTTCGATCGTTCACCGCCTGTGTTGATGAGTTAACCGAGCTTTATCTCGATTTCGCCTCGGAGCTGGGATCCGCACTCGATCCCCAGGTCCCGGAACACGATTCCGACGCCCGAGACGCAGCCTGAGCCGGGATCTTTTTAGGGCGGAAGCCAAATTCCAAGTTGGGCATCTTTGAATTTCTGGCTAGGCTGCCTCCCCATGAATCATGTAGCCGCTGCAAAGCAGATCCTCGACACCATGTTGGGCTACCTCGGGTTTGTCGTGGAAATCGAGATCGACACATCCCGGCCCGAGCCCTGTCTTCAAGTATCAACCAATGAGGGTGACATTCTGATCGGGCGCTACGGAGACCGGCTCGATGACATTCAGTATCTCGTCAATCGTCTGCTGCAAAATCAGGACGAGTCAGCCCCTCGCATTCGGGTCGATATCAACTACTACCGGTCGATGAATGAGGACAAGTTGATCGAGGAAGCCGAGAGGCTGGCACAGCGCGTTCTCAACACCGGTAAGGCTGTGAAGACCCGTCCACTCAACTCCTACCATCGGAGGATCGTTCACAACCACTTTGAAGACCACGCCCAACTCAGCACCTTCAGCCCGAAAGGACAGGAGCGACTCAAGCAAATCGAAATTTCGCGAAAGAAAGACGAGAAAGAGTGAAACGATTCATGGCGCTGATGAGGCGATTGCAGATGCGGACGATCATCGTTTCGCTCATCCTGATCGCGGTGGCTGGCTTCGCATTTTGGGTAAACCATCGTGATCCCGCCTATGCTTCGCCCAAAGCGATTCGCGATGACATGGCGTCGATCTTTTTGACGACCTGGGATCAATACCGAAACGAAAAACCCTCTGCAATTGAGCTGCCCGAAATTGCGGGACTGCCGCGGGCAAGTGTTCTGAACTATCCCAAGTCCAAGGTCGTCAATTTGCAGTCCAGCGCTCTGGTTGATTCCCGGCTTCCGCCGCCCATTACCGCAGTCACTGCCGATCGCACCGGGCTTGCCGAACTGCCCGGAGGCAGCAGCCTTCGGCTCGAAGCCATCGCCATCAGCATTCCCCTCCCCGATGATCCTCTCACCCCTGAAAGCGATGTGCAGGAGGAGTTGACGTTTCGCCGCATTTCGGGAGAACCGCTTTCCAAGGCAGAACTGGATGAGCTTCACGTTCCCGAGCACGGCCGTTCGGTGTCTCGAGCGATGCGATGGTTCCCCATGGTTCGGCTGGTCTTCCGAAGTGAGAATCTCGAGTTTCATCGCGTCAGTGAATGGCGGGCATTCGATGTCCGAACCGAGGCCAACATCACCCAGTCCTTGGGAGTCGTGCCCGTTGATGATCCCGAATTGCTGATTCTCGATACCGATCTGAGCATCTGGCATGACACGCCGGTCATGATCTCAATTCAGTTTCCGTGCGGCCAACCGACCATGATTCCGCTGGCATTGGACGACAGCAGCGACGTGGCCCTGGCACCCCACGCACGATTTCACCTCGTTGATGTGGTCGATGGCAAAGTCATTGGTGCGCTACCCAAAGGTCGCGCGTTTCACCTTCCCATCGAACAAAGGGGCACGGTCACGACCTTTGTTCATCGGACGTTTCCACAAGCCTGGGCCGAGCA
The DNA here is from genome assembly GCA_038749915.1 of Verrucomicrobiota bacterium. Classification (GTDB taxonomy): domain Bacteria; phylum Verrucomicrobiota; class Verrucomicrobiia; order Verrucomicrobiales; family DEV007; genus JBCDHN01. The sequence continues at coordinate 1,744 of JBCDHN010000002.1, forward strand.
AGCCATGTTTCGAGTCCGGCGCGCGGCCCATGGTGACGCAAGTGAAGTTCAGGAGCGCTGGCTTCCGGCTGATCCGGCAACGGATCTGGGGTTGGTCTCGATCGATTGGCCGCGTGAGGAAATCGATGACGTGAATATCGTTTTTCTCCCCCACATGGCCCGGGCACTGTTTCAGATCCCGGCCCTTCCCGAAATGCCGAACCCGCGATCCATCGGCAATCTTTTTGACGCCACCATCCCGCGCCTCTATCTGCCGGACTCTCCCGAGCCAAAAAAGGGTCAGGACCTGGCCTGGATTCTCCTCAACATCGTTGCCGGCGCCACCGAAACCGAAATGGATTACCTGACTGGAACGCCGGTCATGGATGTTCCGGAGGATTACTGGCCCAAGCTCTTTGTGGATACTTCACCCCGGAAACTCCTCGCGGAATATCAACGGTTCGCCCGCGATCCCTATGTCCACGTCAGTCGTCATGATCATCAACTGAGGTTTCATCGACCAGAGCCCTGGCAGCTCAAAGTGGAGCAGTGGTGGTATGCAAACGGTCCTGATTGGTTGAAGTGAGAGGGATTGGGAAAGACTGAGGCCCACCGAGCAAAACAATTCTGTCACTCTCCTTACCAGTTTCCCCTTGAAGGTAATGAATCCCTAAGTTTGACCTTTACACACCCTGTTATTTTTAGAGGATCAACCTCGGACTAACCGGGCCTAAAATCATGGAACTCTATTACCCCAAAGCTATCCAGAATCGCTTCGGCAAAATGAAGACGATCGGGAACTACCGCAAGGGCCACCCCGAAGGTGCCATCGTTCACTTCACCGCAGGAGCACTCAATGGCGACAACGCCACCCGCTACGGTGTCAATCAGGGCAGCTACTGCTACTACGTCATCGGACCCGATGGAACCGTCTACCAAAACTTTCCACTCAATCGCTGGGGCTACCACGCTGGCAAGAGTTCCTGGCCAAGCTTAGGCAGCGGCGTCAGCACCAAGCTCGTCGGAATCGAGGTCGTCAACGCCGGACGCGTGACCAAGCAAAGTGATGGAACCTTCAAACCCTGGTTCAATCTCAAGCTGAACGAGGACGACGTTCGCTATGCGAGCGCTCGCCAAAACGTGAAAAAAGGCTGGTATCACAAGTACACGGACGCGCAGGAAACCGCCTTGGTGGAATTGCTGCAATGGCTCAAGACCAATGCTCCGGACATCTTCAGTTTCGAGAATGTGTTGGGTCACGACGAAGTGGCGCCCTCCCGCAAAGACGATCCCGGCGGGGCCCTTTCGATCACCATGCCGGAATTTCGTCGCTATCTCAAAAAGACCGCTGGCGAAGTCGTGGAAACGGACCAACCCGAGGAAGAACTTCCTCGTCTTCGCTACGCCCCGCGAGACTATCTTCCTGATGTGGAGAAGTTCCAAAAAGCGGCCAGCCAATATCCAGGCATAGACCTGAAGCCGGATGGTTATGGTGGGAAGAACACCTCTGACGCGCTTTACATTCTTGCCGGATATTATCTTCGCGGCGATGCCCGGGCCAAGAACGAACCGAACACGACGCCACCCGTCCCCGAGAAACCGGAGAGGCCAGTTACAGGTTCGTTACGGCTGAAGATTTGTAGGCAAATCGTGGATTGGGAAGCGCGGCGCGACAGCAATGGGAACATCCAAATCTACACCCTTCCTTCGAACGATGGCGGCGGTAAATACGAGGTCGCGGGCATCAACGATCGCTACCACAAGGAAACGGTCGATAAGCTCGTTTCCCTGATCAATGCCGGGCAGTACAAAAAGGCGGAAGAAGCAGCCGCCCTCCACATCGCCAATTACACCGATAAAGTGACTGATTGGGTCAAGAACCCAGGCGTTGAAGCCTTTCTTCGCGACAGCGCCTTCAACCGGGGACCAACCGGGTCTGCCCGGATCCTTCAAATTGCCCTCGGCGTGACTGCAGATGGCAAAGTTGGTCCGAAGACCAAATCCGCGATCAAGATTCTTGAGAAAGACCCGGTCGATCTTCTGCAAAGACTTCGGGACGCGCGCGAAAGCTATGAGCGTCGTTACATGGGGTATCGTGCCAACTTCTGGAAAGGCCTCGTCAACCGTTGGAACAAAGCTCATGCCTTCAGTCTCAGTTTGGTCCGCGGAGCGAAGGACGAAACCGAGCTGGCAAACTTGAAACTGACAGAGGAAGCGGATCTGGTGGCGAAAGATGAGGAAACTGTGCAGGAAGATCCGCAGGAACCACCCTTGTTCCCGCCGCTTTCTTATGCGCCGGCAACCTATTCCGCCGTGGCCGAGAAATCACAGATTTTTGGGATTCAGCTGGGATATGAGCTGGAGGACGACGGGATGGCGGGAGAAAGCACTTCCGACGCCTTCAAAGATCTGACCGGATATTTTCTGGCCCATGATCCTCGGATCAACGGCGGCACGATCGAGCAAGCCGAACCCGATGAGGAGGCCGCAGCAGCACCAGCCGACCCGGCCGATGCACCTCCCATGCCGCCCAAGGAAGAAATCAAAATTCCGGAAGAAGCTACGGCTCACCCGGATGAGATCGCGGCGGCACCTGAGACTTCCGCAACGACGTCCAGTGCGGTCGCCTGATTGTTGATTTCAGGATTGGTATCCTCCAGAAACTCTTGAGAAAACCCCGGGGTTTTCCGTGTCGTCCAATCAAAGTTTCGGGGATCAACTCTTGAAAAGATCGCCCCGGCCCGATCGTGAATGAAGCAGTAAATGCGAAACCTCCTCCTCATCTTCACAGCGATTTCGGTCGCGTTACCCCAGCTCAGGGCGAACGAGGGGATGCAGTTTTTTGAGTCGAAGATCCGACCGCTTTTGATCAAGAGCTGTTATGAGTGTCACAGTGAAGAAGCGGGCAAACGCAAGGGCGGGCTCTGGATCGATCGCAAAGCCGGCTGGGAGATTGGCGGCGATTCGGGGCCAGCGCTGATTCCGGGAGACACGGAAGGCAGCCTGATGGTCGAGATGATTCGCTATGCGGATCCGGATTTGGCGATGCCTCCCAAGAAAAAGCTTTCGGACCAGGAAATCGCCCATCTGGAACAGTGGATTGCGATGGGCGCGCCTGATCCGCGCACGAAAGAGGGTGTCGTTGCAGAAAGCAGCATCGACCTCGAAAAAGGGCGGCAGTTCTGGTCCTTTCAGCCGATTTCCGATCCCCCGCGGCCTTCAATCGAGGATCCATCCTGGCCCAGCGCAGAACTCGACTATTTCGTCGCGGCGAAACGCGAAGCAGCCAACCTCGAACCCGCGCCGGATGCGTCCGAGGATGCCCTTTTTCGGCGAATGACGATTGCGCTCACCGGCCTTCCGCCAACGGTCGAAGACCAGGCTGAATTTCGTTCCGGCGAGGTGAGCATTGAAGAGGTGGTGGATCGGCTTCTTGCTTCCCACGCTTTTGCGGAGCGCTGGGGGAGGCACTGGCTCGACATCGCCAGATATGCTGACACCAGCGGCGGCGGAAGAGCGATGCCTTTGCCGGACGCCTGGCGCTTTCGCGACTATGTGATCGAGTCGTTCCATCAAGACAAGCCTCTGGATCAATTGATCCGCGAACACATTGCCGGCGACCTTTTGCCCGCCAAAACCCGCGAGCAGGAAGTCGCCCAGCTCACAGGCACCGGTTTTCTTGTGCTCGGCCCCCACAACTACGAAAATCAGGACAAGGACTTGCTCGATCTCGAAATTGCCGATGAACAGGTGGATACCATCGGGCGGGCGTTCCTCGGGATGACCATTGGATGTGCCCGATGTCATGACCACAAGTTCGACCCCATTCCGACCAAGGATTATTACGCGATGGCTGGTATCTTTCTCAGCAGCAAGACGGTCGTGCATTCGAACGTCTCCAAATGGTACACGGAAAACTATCCTCCGACCCCGGAACAGTCTGTCGCCCTCGCTGCCTACGCGAAACAGGAAGACACGCTGCAGGGCAGGATTGATGATACGAAACGGCAACTTCGCGGTTTGGGCCAGATGGACGTGAGCCAAAAGGGAAACCAGGTTTCCAAAGGGGAACTCGGCGGCATCGTGGTTGACGACGAAGAAGCAGAACTGGTGGGTAAATGGATGAAGTCGACCAGCCAACATCGCTGGGTCGATGCCGGATACGCCCATGATCTCAATACCGGCAAGGGTACCAAGACCGCGACCTTCCGCCCCAACGTCGACAAAGCCGGGCATTACCAGGTTCGAATCGCGTATTCCCAGGGGTCAAACCGCCCCAACAACACGCCGGTCACGATTCACCACGCCGATGGCGAAATTGAGCTGGCCGTCGATCAACAAAAGCGTCCTCCCTTCGACAATTTGTTTCTGGAGTTGGGAACGTTTCGATTTGAAGCCGGTACCGAGGGATTTGTGCGCATTTCCAACCGCGGAACCAACGGTCACGTCATCATTGATGCCGTTCAGCTTCTGCCCGAAGGAAGCCAGTCCGGGATGCGCAAAGCGAAAGCCGAGGTTGATTTGCCAATCCCTCACGATGGCGAGAAAATTGCTGCCCTTGAGCTGCGCCAGAAAGAGCTCAACGCTGAACTGAAGAGACTTCAGAAAAAGAAGCCCAAATTGCCCAGTTTGATGTGTGTTGGCGAAGCCTCCGATCCGGCCGATACTCCGGTCCGCATTCGCGGCGTTGCCCGAAACTTCGGACCGCCGGCACCTCGCGGATTTCTTCAGGTCGCGATGCGTCCGGAACAGCTTCCCGAGATCGACTCTGGCAGTGGAAGGCTCGAACTCGCGCACTGGGTCGCCAGCTCGGAGAACCCACTCACCGCCCGGGTGTTGGCCAATCGAATCTGGCTCAAGCTTTTCGGGACCGGCATCGTCACGAGCCCGGATAACTTTGGGACGACGGGCAATCTGCCAACCCACCCGGAGCTTCTCGATCACCTGGCGACACGATTGATTAAAAACCAATGGTCTACGAAGGCGTTGGTTCGCGAAATTGTCCTGAGCCGAACCTGGCAGATGGCTACCGCGCCCAAGGATCCTAGCGATCCCGGCAATGAGCTCTATCACCACTTTCCATTGCAACGGATCGATGCCGAAACCCTTCGTGATTCCCTGCTCGCCATCTCCGGAACTCTGGATTCGAGCGCCGGTGGGCCATCTCTTCCCTCCGGCTTTCGAAGCGAATTCGGCTACCAGTTCAAGAGCCTCAAGCGCAGTGTCTACATTCCCGCTTTTCGCAATACCATGCATGAAATTTTCGGCAAATTTGACTTCGCCAACCCTAATTTTGTGGTGGGACAGCGCAGTCAAAGCACTATTCCCACGCAGGCCCTCTACCTCACCAATAGCCCTTTTGTTCACGAACAAAGCCGATTGGCAGCAGAACGCCTGGCTCAGGATGAGCCGCAAAGCTCTGATGCCCGACTTTTCCTTGCCTATCAGCGCATTTTGGGCCGAGCCCCGACCGCTCCGGAAATGGAATTGAGCAACCGCTTTCTGTCGGCCCACGAGGATGAGCTGGAAGCTTGGTCCGGACTGGTGCGCGGCCTCTTCTCCTGCGTCGATTTCCTCTACATCCGATAGCCCCGCCCCACCCTATTTTGCTCTGGCATTGGGCCCAAAACGACGTTTTACTAGCACACTGTGGAATTTGAAGAGAATCCTCTCAACCCGACCAATGTATCGCAGCCCGGAGCCCCGGTTACCCAACTCTCTCTGTTTTTGGAGAACCGGGTTGGGGCTCTGCTTTCCGTCCTGCGGCTAATCAACGATACGAAAGTCGAAGTTCTGGGCCTGAGCGTGGTCGACTCGATCGACGTGACCATCGTCCGGATGATCCTGACCGATCCGGATCCGGTCTGCACCTTGTTCATCGAAAAGGGAATCGCCTTTACCGAAACCCATATGGTTGTGGTTCAGCTCGATGAAGGAGCGCACGGGCTCGCAGACTGCCTCGCCGCCTTGCTGGGGGGGGAAACCAACATGCATTTCAGTTATCCGCTGCTCTCCCGTCCTGGAGGAAAGGCTGCGCTCGCGATGTGCCTGGAAGACACCGATTTCGGTGCCTCGGTCCTTCGCCAAGCCGGTTTCAAAGTCCTGTTTCAGGATGATTTGAGTCGCTGAAGTTCTCCAAATTGCGTTGACCCTTGGGGTGAGGTCAGGAAAAGTCTGATTATCCTCCCTTTCTCACAACGCCAACCCGTTCTCAAGGTAGCGTCTGCACTGTTGTTTGTTGTCTGGTGCGGCACCACGCCCATCGTTGAGGGCGCTGAGAGTGGGACGGAAATCGCCGCTCGCCTGTTGCGCTCTGATTTCCAAAAACAGCTCCTTCTCTCTGATCGAACCAGCTCGGATTCCAATGCAGATGCACCGCTTCGGGCGAGGCCGCTTCTGCTGCAACAAACCAAGAACCGTCCAACAACCCCGGATTTGCAGCAACTTCAGGATCTCCTCGACCAATTCGGCCGACATGCGGACCTGCTGGTTCGGGATCTTCGAAATCAGCTCAAATCCCGACCCGATCTGCGACCACTGATGGCCGATGTGATTGCCAATCAAGTGCGAGGCTCCGTCCTGTCCACTCTCTGTGCCTACTCGGCAAACTTAGACGCGATGCGCCCGGATTGTCGCGTTCTTGATCACGCGTGGCGAGCCACGGCCAGCAAACTCCAACAACGCGAAGCACCGGACAGTCTTCTCGGTTCCGCTCGGGCCATTGATCGCGAACTCTCCAAGGTTCGTACCCTGTTGAAAATGGAATTGTCGATCGACCATTCCGGTTTGGCTCAACACCTGGAAATAACTGCATTTGGGATTCAGGAATTACGGGCAGTTCTCAATCAGTCTTTGGCCCACGAAGTTTCTGCATCGGATTGGGACTACCGAATGGCATTGCTGGAAGCATCGCTTCGCGCAGCTGCCGCCTACTCCACATCCTCGGGACTCAACCAACTGACGGAAACCGTCGATCCCCTTTGGAAAGACTTCTCGACGATCCGATCGGAGTGGAGTAGCAAGTCAACCTTTCAACTTGATTGCAGTGCGGAGCGGGTGCGGGAAAACTTCATCGCTGCCCTGCGGCTGAGGGATCGGGAACCCCTGATCGATCAAGAACAGCTCCTCACATCCGTTGACAAGTTCCAGACCAACCTAACTCCTATCCGTGGAAATTTGGCGGTCAGCAAGTTGCTGACCATCCCCGAACAGGATCGCGATCAACTTTTGACGGAAATTGATCAACTGATCGAATCCTGCGCCGAGCTCCGGACAATGGTAGGAGCGGACAAACCGGCCAGACCTACTGACCTGAGAGCGGCCGTTGGTCAACTGAGCCAAAGCTGGATGATCATAGCACGACAACTTGCCCCGCTTCGCGCCAGGGTCTACGTCGATTCCAGAGTTCAGCTCGAGTTCTACGAAGACCAAATTCGTGCCTTGGTAGGATTGAGTAATTTTTCGGAGTCCATCTTTCTCAGCGAGATCGCGGTGGAAATCCAGGCTCATGCATCGGTGTTGAACTTGAACGGCCTGGCTGGTGCTGCTCAACAGCTCGCCGAATTGGCTTCTGAATCGGAGAAACTCGATGCTTCCAAAGTTCGGCTCCAGGTCGAGAACTTGATCCGCAACAGCCAACCGATCCTCGCCGACCCCTCCAACGCTCGGGAGATCACTCTGCGAAAAAAGATAGCCATCTTGAGCGCGGGCTGGAATCCTTAACAGGTCCTACTCTTCTTACCCTACCTCGCGGTCTTGCCCGGCAACGGGTTCGATATGAGCAGTGATGATTTCTGAGTCGGGATCACTCTCGCCCTCGATTTCGTCATCCTCAATTTCGTGCCGCCACTTCTTCGAAATCATCGGGCGGACCAGACCATAGGTGAGATAGCTCGTGCACAGAACTGCCGGCATCCATTCCCAATACATGACCGTGCATACCGTGAGGAGAATGGCCAGGAACACCCAGAGCTGCGAACGCTTGGTGGTCACGTTGATTTTCTTGAAGCTCGGATACTTGAATTCGCTCAGCATCATGAAGGACGTCAAGACCATCAGGACCGGCAGAACGTACTTCCAACCGCCCAGATCACGCGCATCATTGTTCAGCCAAATCAACATGAGCGTTAGGGACGAAATCACGCCGGCAGCGGCTGGAATCGGGAACCCGACAAACTCTTTCGAGTTGGATTGCATGCAGTTGAATCTGGCCAGCCGCATCCCTCCACAGCAAAGATAAATGAAAGCGATCACCCAACCCAACCTGGCAAAATCGACCAGGACGATGTCCATTACCAGCAACGCCGGCGCGACGCCAAAGGAGACGATGTCTGCGAGCGAATCAAACTCCCGCCCGAACTCCGACTCCGTCCCGAACACACGCGCCATTCGACCGTCAAGAAGGTCAAAAACACAGGATCCAAAAATCATCGCGATCGCATAGTAAAAGCGATCCATGCTTTCCGGAGCCACTCCGACAATCGGAATTTGCTCGGTGATGAGCAGAATCGCGAGGAAACCGCAAAACAGGTTCCCCGCCGTCATCAGGTTTGGCAAAAAATAGATTCGTGGGCTTTCCTTGAGAAACGCCATAGGTCGGTAGTATGACGAAGAATGCGAACCACCGCAATCAGCGATCTTGCCTCTTTCCAAACTCCAAAATCAGATGGAATTCGTATTTGAACTGAAAGCCCGGACGAGAAATGGTCGTCCAACCTTTAACCCTTGTGAAGAATGAGCGCTGAATTGCCTTCCATAACTGAAGACACCACGATGGGCGAGCTGCTGAAGCACTACCCCGGAGCCCAACGTGCCCTGTTTGCGCGCTACCACATCGGCGGTTGCCAAAGTTGCGGTTTCTCGCCTGAGGAAACGCTCGCTCAGGTTTGCGAGCGGAATGAAGACGTCCCAGTCGACGAAGTGGCTGCCCACATTCAGGAATCCCACGACTCCGATTCCAAGATTTTGATCGAGCCTTCCGAACTTGGCGAACTTCTCGGTAGCGCCTGCAAGCCGCGCATGATCGATATCCGCACCCGGGAAGAATACGAGGCCGTCAATATTCCCGGCGCACAGCTATTCAGCCAGGAACTACTTCAGGAAGCTTTTGGAAATTGGGACAAGGAAACCACGATGGTCTTTTACGATCATACCGGCGATCGCAGCCTCGATGCCACAGCGTATTTCATTGGTCATGGTTTCGCCAAAGCGCGGGCTCTGCGCGGCGGGATTGATGCCTACAGCGAAGAAGTCGATTCCAGCCTTCCCCGTTATCGGGTCGAAATGGAAGACTAGACGTTGCTCTGAATCATGAATCGACGCCTGATCCTGGCTTCGGCATCGCCCCGCCGGACAGACCTCATGAACAAAGCCGGGCTTACCTTCGAGGTCATCCCTGCGGACGTCGATGAGCTGGAAGATCCCGATCTTGGAATCGAACAGCTGGTGAGTCGGAACGCGGCGTTGAAGGCTCGCCACGTCTCAGCCTCCCACCTTGATGCCGTGGTGATTGGCGCAGATACGCTGGTTGCCCTGGATGGCGCTCCACTCGGGAAACCCAACAATCTCGACCACGCTTTTGAAATGCTCAGTAGATTGGTTGGGAAAACCCACGTGGTCTGCACGGGGGTTTGTCTCTGCCTCGGAGAGATCGGCGTGGAGGTGCAGTTCATCGAACAGACTCATGTCACCTTCCGGCCGCTCGATGAAGGCGAGATCCGGAGTTATCTGGCGTTGATCAACCCACTCGACAAAGCAGGTTCCTACGCAGCCCAGGATCACGGAGAACGCATCATTGCTTCGACCGACGGAAGCTGGACCAACGTCGTCGGACTTCCAATGGAACGTCTTCTGGCAGAGTTGGAACGGCTTTGATCAGAAAAGAAATCGGCCCCTGTGGATGGCCAGGATTGCGAGAAGCCGACTTTGCGAACTGGTGATCTGCATCTGCCCAATGCGCTGTTCGCCATCGTGATAGAAACCCGAGATCACGTTCTGATCTTCCAGGTAAGCGCCTTTGAACGTCAAGGTTTGATCTCCCTCCAGCACGGAACCCTCAATGATGCCGGTGAGCGGATCATACTCGGCATCGAGCCCGACAATCTGATTGCCCTGCAGGTTGATTCCGATTTGCTGATCGGTCTCGTCGCCCGAAAGCGTCAGCCGAACCTCATCGGTTCCCAATGCCTCTTCCAGCGATTGTCCGGAAAGTCGGGAACCGATCAAGACGACCTCGACCGGCTCAGCCTCGTTCTCGATCTCCCATTGCAGGAAGCCAGCCAAATCGCTCACTCCTTCCAAGTCCTCAAACTGCGCCGTGCCGCTGAGGCGATCAGCGTTCGCGTCTCCAGCGGCGGCTATCTCGATCGAGTTACCGAGGACCTGAACCGTTTGACTGACAAGCGAGCCATCGCCCATCGTAAGTTCGAGTTCGCCCGTCAAATCTGAGTTCAGGACGAGCGTCCCGAATCCATCCCCAATTCCGACCACGTCATCCGGAAGCGGGATAACCAACGAGTAAGTCCCCGGTTCCACGGACGTGGATCCACCTGAAGCCGTGCTTCCTCCGCTGCTTGCCGAAGTCGACTCCCCCGCCATTCCGGACGGGGAGCTTCCCTGAGCCAACAGGTCCAGCAACTCCGAACCACCGCTGGGATCCGGCGCATCCTTCACCTGTTGAATCTCCGTGAAGCTGAGGGCCCGACTGTAAACTTGCAGGCTGTCGTAAATCGCGTTCGTGGGAACGGCTCCGCCCGGCGCGTCGCCCAGGAAGATGTCGGCCAGGTTCCCGGTCGATACGCCATTCAAATTCCGGGTCCCGCTCAGAGCCCCATCCAGGTAGAGCCGGATCTGAGAGCCTTCCTTCACGTAGGCAATCGCGGTCCACTGCCCCACGGTCAAGGGAATGTCCGTGGTGCTGGACTCACTGTGCGTGACGGTCGTGGAGATGTTGAACTCGATCCGATTGCTATCCGGACGGAGGTAGAGACCAAATGCCCGTTCGTTCCATGAGACACCTTTGCCAGCCAACCCCCTCCAGCCGCCCGTGGCGTCTTCCTGAAGATTGACGTGAAAAGCGACGGTGAAATCCCCATTGTTGGCACCCAGATGAAGCGCCGGGCTATGCGGCAGTCGCACCCAACTGGATGGGTTTCCGGAAGCAGCTGCGGCTCCTCCATTCGGCCCAAGGACCCAGGACGCATCCCCATCCAAAGTTCCGTTCTGACCATTGCCTGAATAGTCGGCTGCCACGGACCCTGTGCCTTCCTCGAAAGGAAGCCATGCTTGCAGGTCGCCCGGCAATCCAAGATCCGCCGGAACCACCGTGACCGTGGCTGTGGCGCTGGCCTGCAACGAAGGTGAACCTCCGTCACTAACCTGAATATTCAGAAGAAGCGGACTGTTGGCGACGGTGATTTGGCTTGGGTCCGACACCAAAATCTGTCCACTGCTCGAATCCACCGTGAGAGCACTGGCGCCACTTCCACCGGTCACAGTGAAACTCAGATCGCCAGCAGGTCCAGCGTCCGGATCTGACGCGACCACACTGCCGACATTCGTGCCCGACGTCGATCCAGCCTCAACGGTAAAGAATTGATCCTCGATCTCGGGTGACCGATTGATCTCCGACTGACCTACGGCCTTGGCCTGAGCCACCTCGCTGGCACTGAGTGCTCGATCATAGATCAACAAGCTATCAAACGATGCCGCTGTCGGTGCCGCACTTCCGGGAGCCCTACCAAGGAAGAAGTCCTGCAGGTTGCCAATGGAGGCGGAACTCAGCACCTTGCTGCTGTCTTCCTCGCCATCGAGATAAAGCCGAACCGACGAGCCTTCCTTGACCAGTGCCAAATGAGTCCACACGCCAACGCTTAACAAGCCATCGGCATTGCCGGATTCTTTGGGACCTTGAACCGTGCTTACCGAGTAGAGTAACTGGTTTCGATCCGGTCGCAGGAAGAGACCAAAGGCTCGTGAGTTTCCGGACGTTCCCTTGCCGGCAAGCCCCCGCCACGAACCCGTAGCGTCCTGGTCGAGACGCATCCAAAATGCGACTGTAAAGTCACCATCATTTTCACCGAGATGGATTCCCGGGCTGTGAGGAATCTCAAGTTGACTGCCGGAATTGCCCGTGGTCTGGAGCCCACCTCCCTCATAACCGGCAGCCCACCCCGAATCGCCCAACAGCGTCCCTGAATTGCCATTGCCGCTTGAGTCGTTCGCCAACGTGCCCGTTCCCTCTTCAAAGAGCAACAGGGCAAGATTGCCGGACGGATAAGTCGGTCCGCCAATCGGATTCACGTTCAGGGTGATGACCGCGTCGTCCTGGAGCGATGGAGAGCCTCCGTCCGTCACCTCGACCTCCAACAGATAGGGAGAACCGGACGCCGAAATCGAGGAGCTGTCCGCCACCGTGATCACTCCCGTTGAGCCGGCAACGGCAAACAATCCCTGCCCGCTGCCTCCCGTGACCGAGAAGGTCAAATCACCGTCAGGCCCACTATTGGGGTCGGACGCAACAATACTCCCAACCTGCGTTCCGTTGCCAGTTCCTTCGTCGAGAACAAACGATTGGTCCTCCATTGAGGGAGCCACGTTGCCGGGACCGCCTCCACTGTCATCGGTATCCTTGAGCTGGTTGATCTCGCTCGTATCCAAAGCCCGCCGAAACACCTGAAGGCTGTCAAAGGACGCATGGGCTGGATCTGCTCCGCCCGGCCCACGGCCGAGGTGAAAGTCTTGCACGGTTCCCAGTGACGCGCCCGTCAACTGCAAGGTCGTATCCAGCGCTCCATTGAGATAAAATCGAACATCACTTCCCTCTTTGATCAGGGAGAGATAGGTCCATTGCCCCGGGACAAGTTCCTGGGCTGAGGTTTGACTTTCATTGTGAGAAACCGTCGTGCTCATGGAAAGCATCATCCGGTTGTCGTTGGGACGAAGGAAAATGGCAAATCCGCGCTGGTTCCAACTCACCCCCTTACCGGCGAGTCCCCGCCAATCGCCCGTGTGATCCTCCTCCAATCGAACCCAGAAATTGACCGAGAAATCGCCGTCGTTCTCCGCCAGATGAATTTCCGGGGTATGAGGAATCCGTACCAGATCTCCGCCTCCGCTGGTGGAAACGCCAATCCCGTAGCGCCCGGGATTCCAGGAGACTCCATTGATAAGCTCTCCATCGTGGCCGTTCCCGGATTGATCCACGCTTACGCTGCCGGTTCCTTCTTCAAAGGTCAGGTGAATCACCGAATCACCTGAACCGGTATTGCCAGGTGCGGGAGCCGTTGCCAGTGAGCCGTCGATCCCGGCCACAAATGCCGCGAGGTCATCAAGTTCAGCAGAACTCAGGCTGAAGAATGCGTGGGCATCGATCGCAGCCTGGAGCGTCGCAGCCGATCCGTCGTGAAGGTACGGCGCGCCATCCCAGACCCCGCGCAGGCTGGGAGTATCAATCCCGGTTAGGGGGCCACCAGACGCTTGTCCGCTGGAGGCCACAATCGTTCCGATGTCGTGGGTCAGGTTGTCGGTAAACGTTTCACCGCCGTGACACTGCGCACAGTTCAGACTGACAAACAGACTCTCTCCATTTGCAGCATTTCCGGCTCCACCAAAGGGACTGTCCGGTTCTTCACTTAGAGAGCTGACGTAGGCGGCAAGTGCGTCCAACCCGGCATCAAGGCCCGCTTTGGGCGGTCCCAACGGATCCTGCGTTTGGTTGAATTCAGCAGTGGTCAGGAATCCGTCACCGCCAGAAAGTTCCCGAATCTGGCCCTCGAAGTCCTGCACCTCGTCGAAGTTCGCCGTCCAGTGCAGCAGTCCATGTCCCATCCCGGATCGGCCTCGCAGATCGATCGTGTTGCGAATTCCTTCGCCAAATTGAGTCAGGTCCCAAACCCGGCCATCGTGACCGCCGTCGTTGTGACAGGACGCACAGCTCATGTAATCCTCTTTGGCCAACCGATTGTCTCTCGCGTCGTAAAAGTGCTGTTTACCGAGGAGCACTTCAAGCGCCAAGGCTTCGCTGGCGACCGTGCTGTAGTCCGCCTGGGCCGTGACCTCCGCGATGCCGAATTCCACCAGATCCTCGATCTCCACCGGGGTAACACTGCGGCTCATGAAGTTGTGAACGAAGAGAACATCTCCATCCGGCGATAACGAAAGCCCCTGAGGTGCGCGGCCCACATCAACCCGCAAGAGCTCGAATTTTCCGTATGCATCAATCACCGCAACTTCCCGACTGCTCTCCAAAGCAACAAAGACATACACGCCGTAGGGCCCGTAGACCGCTGCACTGGGAATGCCCGAATCATCATGATCCACCCGGCCATCAATCTCCTCCGTTCCGCTGGAGAGATCAACACGCGAAGTGATGGCGCGAACCGTATTCTGGTGATTGAGAGGGCTGCCGTCTCGCAAATCTCCCCGATGAATATTGTCCTGCTTGGACGGTATCCAGGCAGTGGTGCCGTCGGGCGAGATCGCAGCGGCAGCCAGGTAGTTGGGTAGACCGCGACCGCCTCCTCCGAAGTCCGGAATCGTGCTTTGGGCCAGAAAGATGGTGCTTCCCACACTCAAATTTCCAGGGTTGACCGGCAAAATCTCTCCACCACCGGTCAAAATGCTCGGATTGGCCGATGCCTCCCCAGCGACCGGAGGTGTGATGAAGCGGGAGACCAAAAGCTGGGATTCGTCAGTCGTTAGCGCCAAATGCCGGGGGGAAGCCCCAATGTCCGCCGTGCCAACGATGCTTCCCGACGCTTCGTTGATTTTCAACAATTCACCCGTGCCTTCGAGCACAACAAATGCGTGTCCTGAGGAAAAGAGTATGCCGTGGGGATGAGAGCCGGTGGGGAGTGATATCGTCTGTTGCACGGAAAGTGAGCCTGGATCGATGAGGGAGAGCGTGGCATCGCTCTTGTTGGTAACCCACACCTTTCCGTCCCCGGCCTGGGCCAGCGATTTCGGATCTTCACCAACCGCGATCTCCGCCAGCTTGAGAGCGTTGCCCGGATCATAAACGGTCACGGAATCGTTGTCAGGATTGACATTCCAGACTCGAAGGCTGGCCCCTGCTCCGGTAGTGATGATGCTGGATGAGGCGACAGGCCGACCGGAGGGAAGAGCCCCGTGAACGTTCTGCACGAACGTTTGGCTGACCGTGGCTCCACTGGCGTCAGTCGCGGTAACGTTGACGTTGTAGCGCCCCGGCGAGGCGAACGTGTGAGATACCGAAGGCGAGGAAGACGGAGAGGTGTCTCCCGTGCCATCGCCAAAGTTCCACACATAGGTTACACCGGTTCCTCCGCTGACATTCGCGGTAAACGTTCCGTTCGCTCCCGTCTCAATCACCCCGGAAGATCCCGCCGTCATTTGGAGAGCGTCATTGATGAACCAGTTAAACGTCTGGCTGTCTGGGACCACGCCGTCCGTGACGGTCGCGGTAACTGAGAAATCGCCTTCCGCGGTTGGCGTCCCGGAAACCACACCGGTGTCGGCGTCGACCGTCAAACCCGGAGGCAGGTTACTGGCGGAATAGGTCAGCGGATCGTTGTCCACATCCGTGGCTGAGAACGTCACATTCACGCTGGAACCAACGCTGTTTTCCTGGTCCGCGATGGCATTCAGAACGGGCGGACTATTGAGCGAAGCTGCCGTGAGAACAACGTCATCGATGTAAAGAGTGAGTTGTTCATTGCTCCAGGTCTTCTTGTTGTTGTAGGCGCCAATGGCAATGGTGTGATTCCCCGCAGATAGTATCCCCAGATCAAAACTCTCTGACTGCACGCCCGTGCCAGAAGAAGATCCGCCATTAATTTGCACCAGGTAATCGTTTCCGTTTTTGCCGACGAGGTTTCCATCCACACTAAGCAACACCTGTCCGAACTCATCCGGTTCGTAGAGTATCGATTGAAGAAAATTGTAGCTGAAAGCCAGGTTCACCTGCTTCGGTTGGCTGAGGGTGAAGCTGTATTGCCAGCCACCCGACATATTGAGGACGACATTGGTATCAAGACCTCCCACCAACGCTTGCAGGGCTCCGGAATTCTGCACTCCACCGCTGGATACTCTGCTACCCGAAGCATAACCAGGCTGGTTGGTATTCCGAAAGAGATCATCGACGTAAACAAATCCTCCGGCATTGCTCTCAAAGCTTTCATTGAGGATTTCTTCGCCGAGAATAATCCACTCGAAGATCCGTTGCGCCGCGGCACCAATCCCATCAATAACCGTGACCGTAACCGTGGTTGTCCCGGCTGACCCGGGAGTGACGTTTCCGGTGATGCGACCTGTCCCGGGGTTGATGTCAAGCCCCGATGGAAGACCGGTGGCCGACCAAGTGTACGAGCCTTCTCCACCGGTGGCCGTGACAAGGAGATCGACCGGATCGCCCTCGGAATGGGATTGGTCGGCAACCGGAGAAATGCGAAGGCCGTTGACGGAGTAGCGCAGAAAGACTTCGTCATCGGCCGGGTTGGAGGACCAGATGTTCCGAGCAGCGGAGCCCGAAGGCATGCCCTGAACCGGTCCGGGAATCGCTCCGTAGTCCTGAGCATCGGCCCAGCTGCTGTCGTTGAAGCCCGGTTGATTCCATCCGGATGATGCCGTCGTCGAAACCTTCCAAGTCGAATCGGTAACGATCCGCTCTCCATCAATCGTGAAGTCGCCAACGCAATGAAATCCACCTCCGGTGTTGCACGCGCGAATCGCGATGGTCGAACCGGCTGCGGAAAGCTTTGCCAGGTAAGTCTTATCCCATTCCGTCCCGATGCCGACCAGTTCTCCATCGATGTAGAGTTCATGGACATCATCGACGGAAACGGCCGTGGTGACTTCGGGATCAGGCCCGTCGAGCCCGGTATCGGGCGAGTCTCCGACTTCGGTGACATGAATGATTTTCGCTTCCGAGTAGGCTCCGTTCGCCTGGACGCCGAAGAGCATCCAGTAGCCGGGAATCATGACGTTCTCGTTCGGGTGAGCAATCACGCGATAGACGCCTGTAGCCGACTCCGAAAAAGGAAGGGTGATGCGCCGTTGGTCCGTGTTCATGGCGTGGGTGGTCGATTGGAGTCGAATCGCCGCAAACTCAGCCAAGCCGGACGTTCCCGTCACCTCAAACACCGAACCACAAGCTACGCTTTCAGGCGCCTCGTTGAGAGTGGGTCGAGCCTTGGGAGTGCCGTTGCTGTTGAACAGAATGGGAGGGGTGTAGAACTCCGCGTTGTCTTTGTTCCACGATTCCGAACCATTTCCGCCATACCCACTTCCACCACAGAAAACGCGGCCGTCCGGCAAGAGAAGGGCGGTGGAATGGTAGCCGCGAGACACGCTCATGGAAGCGACGAGTCGAAACTGCTCGGTCACCGGATTCCACAACTCCACCGTATTCATCCCT
The DNA here is from genome assembly GCA_038749915.1 of Verrucomicrobiota bacterium. GTDB lineage: Bacteria > Verrucomicrobiota > Verrucomicrobiia > Verrucomicrobiales > DEV007 > JBCDHN01. The sequence continues at coordinate 19,115 of JBCDHN010000002.1, forward strand.
CCGATATCGGTGAACTTGCGCCCCTGGGAATTCCCTCCGAGGATGAGGACTTCGCCATTCGGAAGAACCACGCAGTTGGCAAACTGGCGCGCCTGTTGCATACCGCCGGGAAGCGTTCGCACTTCGACGGGATTGACGTTGAAGTTGACAACATAGGCGGCATCCGTGGCGTTGCGGTTGGAGGAGCTGATGTAGCCGCCGGGAGCGAGCACCTTGCCAATGTCATACATCACAAATCCGGCTTCCTCACCATCCTTGCTTCCCGGCACGTTCAGGCTGGTGCTGGTGAGGCTCCCGTTCCCTTCAGCATCGACCCAGTGCATCGTTTCAGTGTGACCAAAGTGGAAGAGCCGACCATCCGGAGCAACCATCACCCAGGGCCAGTTGGATTTGATCGATCCAATGGGAGTCCAATTGAGACCACTGAGAATGCGCCAACTATCAGCATTGTGATCGTATTCCTCTACCTCGTTTGGTGATCGTTGGTACAACACGAGCGTCGCCATGCCGGACGGCGACGTCTTGGCGTTTGCCGGGCAAGGCTCACC
>JBCDHN010000003.1:0-15327 GCA_038749915.1 Verrucomicrobiota bacterium
CGAAATTCAATTTCGGCGCGATCAGTCTTGTGACGGTGCAGACTGAAACTCCTTAACGATCCTGGTTCAATTTTCAGAGGGAAGGGAACAGGCGCAGTTTCTTCGCGCTTGGTTAATTTTAAAGATTAGTTAATTTTCTGTTGATGTTAGAAGAAAGGTGTGCGATGACAATCTCATGAGCTGCCCAGACGACGAAGTTTTGGAAGAGATGAGTTCAGAGTCCTTTTACCCTGGAAAAGTCGAACGACTGTCCGAGGAAGCGGGAGTTTTAGAGGCAGAGGATCGTGAATGTGTGGAGGCCGAGGTTGAGAGTGAAGTTTCGGAGGAATTTCAGATGGAGCCCCAGCCGGGATTTACTTCAGCGAGATATTCAGAGCCGCACAGCCCGGCGAGAGCTCGGCCGCATCGTTCCCGGCCATCACGACTGGACAGTATCGATGCTCACGATTTTGCGGACTACGATTCCGAGCAACCGAAGCAGGTAACCGTCAGTTTTCTTCCAAGCGATCTTCGGTTGATTGAGGATCTACGTTCCCAGCTTTCAGGACAACAAGGTGAAGAACTTACCGGCGGGGAAGTGGTAAGACTGGCACTCCGCTGCTTTAAGACGCGGCCAGCTGTCAGGGATGAACAGCAAGAATTTCGGCCTCAATCCGAGGAGTCGTCACTGATTCTCACTAGCTGAGGCACCACCATTTGATAAAACATAAGTCGAATAACAGGACCGGATTCTCAAAGAACCAAAATCCTAGGGAGTAATTCCCGATCTGTACGCCACACCAATGGTTGATTGGGTTTCCGGTCCTGATTTCGATTTTTAAAAAATGCGGTTTGAATTCTCGGGAGGCGGTTCTTGGTTGAGGGATGAAAACCCCTCATGATCAACCAACTTCTTCGAATGTTAACCGCCGCAGTGCTCTGAAATTTGCGGCAGGCTGGGGTGCTGCTCTCGCTTGGCCCAACTCGAAAGTCCTGGGGTCCAATGATGATGTCAGGGTTGGCGTGGTTGGAGTGAACAGTCGGGGAAACGCTCACCTCAGTGCCTTTGCTGCGGCAGAGGGAAGCCGGGTTGCCGCAATCTGCGATATTGATCAAAAGGTTCTCGATGACCGGGTGGTGAAATACTCTGAGAAACAGGGGTTTCGAGTGCAGGGGTTTGTCGACATGCGGGAAATGCTCGATTCCGGCGAGATCGATGTTTTCTCCACCGCAACACCGAACCACTGGCATTCGCTTGCGGGGATTTGGGCGGTTCAGGCGGGCAAGGACGCTTTTGTCGAAAAGCCAATTTCTCACAATGTGTGGGAAGGGCGTCAGCTGGTGAAAGCTGCGCGCAAATACGGCAAAATTGTTCAGGGTGGCACCCAAAGTCGTTCGATGGAGCCGATCCAACAAGCCGTTGAATATGTTCACGCCGGAAACATTGGAAAAATTCAATACGTCAAAGGGCTGTGTTATAAGCCACGGGGGCCAATTGGTATTGGCGGGTGGGGAGAAGTTCCGGGCCGGACCGACTACGACCGCTGGTGTGGACCGGCCGAGTTGCAGCTACCGATGCGTCGCAAAAAGTTCCACTACGACTGGCATTGGTTCTACGAATATGGAAATGGCGATATGGGGAACCAGGGGATTCACCAAATGGACGTTGCCACCTGGTTTCTCGGGGTAAATGAGCTTTCACCGTTGGTTGCCTCCGTGGGGGGACGTCTGGGCTATGATGACGATGGCGAAACCCCTAACACGCAGATAGTCTATCACGCCTACGAGGACGCCCCGCTTATTTTTGAAACGCGGGGACTACCCAAGGACAAAGCATCACAGACTTCGGGCTGGAATGGCAAAAACATGGATCATCCGGAAGAGTTTCCGGATCAGAGCGGAATTGCGGTGGTGGTTCAGTGCGAGAACGGACGCGCCTATTGCAGTGCTGGCGGGGCGACGAAAATCACGGACAATGATGGGAACGAGATTACGAAATTTGAAGGGAAGACCGGGCATACACCCCACTTTGAAAATTTCCTGAAAGCCGTGCGATCGCGGAAGCATGAAGATCTGAATGCGGATTGCGAGGTCACCCACGTTTCTTCAGCGCTGTGCCACACCGGTTTGATTTCACATCGCTTGGGTCAAAAGATGGATGACGAAGCGATCCGTGATCAAATCAAGCAGGACTCCACTCTGACAGCTCGCTATGAAGCGATGGCTGCACATCTTGAAAAGAACGAGGTGGATATCACCGGAAAAGACAAAAGTGTGGTGATGGGGCCGTGGCTCAAATTCAATCCGAAGACGGAATGGTTTGAGGGCAATGAAGGGCTCGACGATCATGCCAACGCCTTGGCGACCCGCAATTATCGGGATCCATACACCGTGCCGGTAGACGTTTAACGCGACTGCTTCCAGGCCCGGAGTTTTTGTCCGCCCGGAATCCCCACGATCAGGCCAACGACCGCCAGCATGGAAAGCGCGAACCAGTCTCCATAGTTCGCGTAAACCGTCATGGTCGGCTCGGAGTCGATCTTCAGTGTCGCCGGGAAGAAACCCGCGATGAACGGAGAGCCCGTGGTTGCATCCCGATAAATGCGTTGATCGTTAGGGTCGCCAGAGTTGGGATCCATCGCCGAACCAAATTGGTCGAGCACGCAGGTCAACCCGGTGTTGGCACAGCGAATCATTGGGCGTTTTAACTCGATGGCGCGGAATTTCGCGTTCGCCAGATGTTGGGCATTGGCGCTGCTCTCCGCGAACCAGGCATCGTTGGTGATGTTCATGATGACCTGGGGAACCTTTGCGTCGTCCTGAACAAACTTTCGCGTGAGTCGGCCCATCGTATCCTCAAAACAAATGGTGGGTATGATCTCGACATAGGGGTCACCGAGCTTCAATCGATCGAAACTTTTGCCCGCATCGAAGTCCTCGGGGATCAGGTGGCCGAGCAACCAGCCATAAAGAGGCAGGGCATGTCGAAACGGCACGTATTCACCGAAAGGAACCCGATGAATCTTGCGATAGTCATCATAAATCGTGGTGTTGTTCTGAAGCAGCAACATCGCGTTGAAGACCTCCCATTCCTTGACATCTTCAGGCTCCTCCTCCGTAGCTGGCACAAAATGCTGCAGGCCGACGATGAAATGAAAGTCCCCTTGAGCCAGGATCTCATTTAAGTACCGTTGGGTCTTGGGAAGAATAAAAGGATCAGGGAGCGACGTCTCCGGCCAAACGATCAGATCAAAGTCACGTCCGTTGAGGAGAGCTAGATTCGTGAGCCGTTCATAGATCGTGTAGATGTTCTCGAGCTTCGATTCGCGTTCGGGATCGCTCTCCGGCGGATACAGCTGGCTCATCGGGATATTTCCCTGAACCAGCAGCACTTCCAATTCCACCGGGTCATCTACCGGATTGGATGTCACCGCGTTGACTCCGTAAAAGAATGAAACCAGGATCAGCACCATGGCGACGGCAAAGTCCAGGTGGGGACGCAATTTCCCTTTGCCGACCTCAGCAATGAAACGGGCGATGGTGGCGACCCCAATGCAGCTGATGAAAACAGGCCAAAAGGCGAGGCCGGTCACTCCCACGATATCGGCAATCTGAATGAGGTGGAGCGACTGATGCATCGCGACGCCAAGGCCGTTCCAACCGAACCCAGTGAGCAGAACGCTACGCAGCCACTCGAGCGCGACCCAGCAAGCCGCGTTTAGAAAAGCGATCCAAAGCGCGTGAACGGAAGGCTCCATCAAGCCGGGTTGGCCGGACTTCATCACCGTTTTCAACTTCTCAGACTGAACTTGCGATGGAGCCTCCTTTTCCTTTCCCCAGGAGATCTTGGAGGAAAGCAGACGGCCGAAGGAAGCGGCGAATGCCCCCCACGCGGCGAAGTAAAGGGCGAGATAGGCGGACAACAAAATCCATCCCGGCCAGGCCACATGCCGAATGAAGGAAATGGAAATCAGGAAAAAGACCAAGCCGGAAACGTAGCCGATTTTTGCTCCCCAAACCCAGCGTGGTTGATCCTTTGAGTCATTGATAAACCAGGAAACAAAACGAAGGGGCGCTTGCCGAAGCCAGTTCTTCCAACCAGCTTTTTTCTCGACGGTGAACGGAGGTTCGTCCATGCGGTCAAAAAACCAGATGACGGCGAGGAGCGGCCATTGCCAGATCCAGACAAACTGGCCCTGGTCCCAATTGGGATAACAAAGGGCCAGCAGGACGCCACTCGCAACAGCGGAGATCCAGGGTAGAGCGGGGTGGCGGGTCGTCATGAATGGAATGCCAAAAGACAGGAAATGGTGGACAGTCAGTGCATAGGAAAGCAGATTTTGCCACTGTTAACTGACGTCTGTCCGGAAATTGAGACGGACGCTAGAGATGAACACAAAAGCTGTTTTCTCCGCAAACGGAGTTACCAAGGTTTACGGGGAGGGTGACGTGGAAGTCCACGCCCTGAGGGGAATTGATCTGGAGTTGTTTGAGAAGGAGTTTGTCGTTCTTCTGGGGCATTCCGGAAGTGGAAAGTCGACCTTGCTCAATATTCTGGGGGGACTGGACCAGGTCACTGCTGGAAAAGTTTATTACCGTGATCAGGAACTCACTGCCGCCACGGATCGTGAGTTGACCCACTATCGGAGGATTCACGTTGGGTTTGTGTTCCAGTTCTACAATCTGATCCCAAGCCTCACGGCGCGTGAGAATGTTGCATTGGTTACCGAGATTTCAGAAGATCCAATGAAACCTGACGCCGCTCTGGAGCTGGTGGACCTGGGACACCGGCTGGACCACTTTCCCGCCCAATTGTCGGGCGGGGAACAACAGCGGGTCGCGATTGCCAGGGCGATTGCGAAACAACCGGATGTCCTTCTTTGCGACGAACCGACCGGTGCGCTCGATGTGAAGACCGGTATCACGGTTCTTGAGGCCATTGAACGGGTCAACCGGGAGTTGGGAACCACCACCGCCGTCATTACCCATAATGCAGTGATTGCGGATATGGCGAATCGAGTGATTTCACTCTCGGATGGTCAAATCACCGAAGTGAAGGTCATCGAAAGTCGAACAGCTGTTGGCCAGCTTCAATGGTAGAAACCCGGAACTGACGACGATGCTCGCTCTCGATCGAAAACTGGTTCGCGACTTCAGGCAGATGAAGGGACAGGCGGCGGCAATTGCGGCGGTAGTTGCGTGCGGCGTGGCTCTTTTCATCATGTCGCTGGCAACTCTGGTTTCGATGCAGGAAAGCCAGCGCGCCTACTATGAGCGCTATCGGTTTGCTGAGATTTTTGTAAGCCTGAAACGGGCGCCGCGGCTCCTCGAAGACCGGCTTGCCAGCATTCCCGGGGTATCCCGCGTCCAGACGCGAATCGTGCGTCCCGTCAATCTGAATGTGGTCGGTATGAGCGAGCCGGCCACCGGGCGAATTATTTCCATCCCGGAATTTGATGACCCGAAGCTCAATGCGTTGCATCTGCGCAGCGGAAGGTATGTTGAGCCTTGGCGAGAGAACGAGGTGCTTGTGGGTGAGGCGTTTGCGGAAGCGCATGGGCTTGAACCCGGTGATACGGTGAGAGCGGTCCTGAACGGCCGGTTGGAGACGCTTGAGGTGGTCGGCATCGCCCTTTCGCCAGAGTATATCGCCCAGATTCCTCCAGGATCCTTTCTACCTGATGACCGTCGATATGGAATCTTCTGGATGGGGGAACGGGCGATGGAAGCGGCTTTTGATATGGAAAGCGCCTTCAACAATGCCACGATGCGGCTGACGCGAAGCGCTTCCGTAGACCGAGTGATCGAACAAGTGGACTCGCTGTTGAAGCCGTATGGCGGCTTGGGAGCCTACGATCGGGACGACAACGTTTCCCACCGTTTTATTTCGGACGAAATCAGCCAACTCAAGACCATGGGCCTCTTTGTTCCGGCGATTTTTCTGGGCGTGGCAGCCTTTCTTCTGAATGTGGTTTTGCGCCGTTTGCTTTCTCTCCAGCGGGATCAGATTGCGGCGTTGAAGGCCTTTGGCTACACCGACGCCCAAATCGGTTGGCATTACATGAAACTGGTGTTGATGATCGTCGTCTTCGGGTTTGTCGTTGGAGTGGTCATGGGCATTTTTCTCGGGAAGAGTGTCACCGGGATGTATGCGGCGTTTTACCGCTTTCCCGTCTTTGAGTTTCACCTCGATCCGCCGATCATTGTGGCGAGTTTCGCAATCACTTCTGGTGCTGCCTTTGTCGGCGTGTATGGAGCGGTTCGCAGTGCGGTGACCCTTCCTCCTGCTGAAGCGATGCGACCGCCATCTCCGCCAGTCTACAGTCCCACGGTCATCGAGCGGTTGGGTATTGAGCGCCTCTTCAGTCAGCAGTTTCGGATGATTCTGCGGGAGCTGGAACGGAGATGGGCCAAGTCTCTTCTCAGTGCCTTTGGCATCTCCCTCGCGCTCTCCATTTTGATCGTCGGGAACTTTGGGAACGATGCGATCGATTATCTGATGCATCTCCAGTTTTTTGTTTCGGACCGGAGTGATATGCAGATCGTCTTTCGTGAAGTCACGTCAGGTCCGGCGATCCATGAAGTGGCTCAATTGCCGGGGGTGACGTATGCCGAGCCCTTCCGGAGTGTCCCTGCGAGGCTTCGGGCCGGACATCGAATGCGGCAGGTTGGAGTGTTGGGTCTGCAGCCAAAGCCGGAACTCTTTCGCCCGATTGACGCTGACGAGCAGGTTGTGGCCATCCCGAAAGAAGGACTTCTCTTATCCGAAAAGCTGGCGGAAATCCTCGCGGTGCGAGCTGGAGACCCCATTAAACTTGAAGTCCTTGAGGGAGAACGGCCCGTGCTGGAGGTGTTTGTCGCGGGTACGGTCAATGACTTTTCCGGTCTCTCGGTCTATGTCGATCGACTGTGGTTATCCAAAGTCATGGGCGAGGGAGAAGCCATTTCGGGGGCTTTTCTTTCCGTGGACGAGCAATCGACCGAAGCTCTCTACGAACGCCTCAAACACACTCCGGCGGTTGCCGGAAGCACCATTAAAGTCGCGGCTCTGCAGAGTTTTCTGGAGACGTTTGCAGAAAACATTTTGAGGATGCGGGCCTTCAACATCTTCTTTGCCTGTGTCATTGCCTTTGGGGTGGTCTACAACAATGCGAGGATCGCCCTTTCCGAACGCAGTCGTGAACTGGCAACGCTTCGAGTCATCGGATTCACTCGTCGGGAGATCACCGGGATTCTGATTGGGGAACTTTCGATTATTACCGCGCTGGCGATTCCTCTGGGGCTGGGGTTGGGACACTTCTTTTGTTACCTGCTTTCCTTCCAGATGGATACGGAGATGTATCGAATCCCCTTCGTGCTGCATTCATCCACCTATGCGACAGCTGTGGTCGTGGTGGTGATCGCCGCGATTATTTCATCATTTGTCGTGCGCAAAAGGCTGCGTAGTTTGGATCTGATTGCTGTGTTGAAGACGCGTGAATAACCCTATTCGCATGAAACCCAAAGACATTGTCAAAATCGTGCTTGGCGCGGCATTTGTGATCCTGTTGATCATGGCGTTTTTGCCGAAGCCTGTTGAGGTGGAATTGGCGAAGGTGAAAAAGGGAGAACTTCTGGTGACCGTGGATGAGGATGGAGAGACCCGGATCCGGGAAAAGTACATCGTTTCAAGTCCGCTCAACGGACAACTCCTGAGGATTAATCACGATCCTGGTGACCTTGTCATCGCGGGTGAGACGATTCTGGCTCAGATCGAGCCGGCAGACCCATCACTTCTTGACTCTCGTTCGCGCGCGCAGGCGGAAGCACGCATCAAAGCTGCCGAAGTTGCGGCGGAACGCGCCAAAGCCGCGATTGAAGAAACGAAAGCTCGGAAGCAACTGACGGAGCGCGATCTGGTTCGGCAAAGAATCCTGCTGGAGAGCAAGAACACCTCGAAACAACGATTCGATGACGCTGAGTATCAGGATCGAGCGGCCGCCGAAGGACTGCGTTCGGCCGAGCTAGCGCTACAAATTGCCGAGTTTGAGTTGGAACAGGCGCAAGCTGCGTTGATCCCGACCAACGACGGCACCGGGCTTCGGCACGAGATTCGATCACCGGTCGATGGGAAAGTGTTGCGTGTGTTTCAGGAAAGCTCAACCCCGGTAGCTGCAGGGGCTCGTTTGGTCGAATTGGGCGATCCGGCCGACCTCGAGATTCAGGTCGACGTGTTGTCCAATGATGCGGTGAAAATCGAGCCTGGCACGCGGGTCCTTCTGGAGCATTGGGGTGGGGAAGGTCTGTTAGAGGCAGAAGTGCGCCTTGTTGAACCGTCTGCTTTCACGAAAATCTCCGCTCTTGGAGTTGAAGAGCAACGTGTCTATGTCGTCGCAGACCTGACCACGCCATTCGCGGAACGGAAGACGTTGGGCGACGGATTTCGGGTGGAGGCCAGAATCGTGGTCGATGAAGCTTCTGATATTCTCAAGGTTCCTGCCGGTGCTCTTTTCCGAAATGAAGGAGACTGGCATGTTTTTGCGAAGCGTGGAGCCAAAGCATCTCTGACGAAGGTGGAACTTGGTGCAAAGAATGGCTTGGAAGCTGAGGTGAGGTCAGGCCTATCGATCGAAGATTGGGTCGTATCTCATCCCAGTGATCAGGTCGACCATGGGACTCTGATCAAGGCACGTGACTAGGGCCTTACAGCTAGAGGCGAATCGAAACGGATTCCGAAACCGCTCTTGCTTTTTCCCGAGCATCATCGAGTGAAGCTCCACGAGCCAGAGCAACTCCCATTCTCCGTTTTCCAGACACACTGGGTTTACCGAATAATCTAAGCTGAGTATCGGGTTGTTGGAGCGCTTCCTCCAGGTTCGTAAATCGAACACGATCAGATTTCCCTTCCGCCAGGATGACGCAGGACGCTGAAGGGCCATGCTGATGAATATTCGGAATCGGGAGATCAAGAATGGCCCGCGCGTGCAAGGCGAACTGACTGAGATCCTGCGAAATCATCGTCACCATGCCGGTGTCGTGAGGGCGGGGAGAAACTTCACTGAAGTAGATGTCGTCCCCCTTGACAAAAAGTTCGACGCCAAAGACGCCCGTGCCTCCCAGCGCGTCGGTGATGGCCTGAGCACAGTTTTTGGCGTTGGCCAGGGCCTGATCGCTCATGGGTTGCGGTTGCCAGCTTTCACGATAATCACCATCAACCTGAATGTGCCCAATTGGCGCACAAAAGGCAGTGCCTTGAATGTGTCGCACGGTCAGGAGCGTAATCTCGTAATCGAAGTCAACGAATCCTTCGACAATGACTGTACCGCCTCCGGCGCGCCCCCCTTCCTGCGCGTATTTCCAGGCCTCTTCCAGTTGCTCCCTTGTCTTGACGAGACTCTGCCCCTTGCCGGAAGAACTCATGATCGGCTTTACGACACAGGGAAGGCCGATCACATCAACTGCGCTCTGAAATTCAGCTTCCGTCGCGGCGAATCGGTAGGGTGAGGTTTTGAGTCCCAATTCTTCGGCGGCCAACCGGCGAATACCTTCCCGATTCATGGTCAGAACGGTAGCGCGTGCGGTTGGTATCACGGTGACGACTCCTTCTTTCTCCAATGCCTCCAGGGTATCGGTCGCAATGGCTTCCACCTCCGGAACGACGAGGTCTGGCTTTTCGTCCTCGATCACCTTTCTGAGCAGCTTCGCATCGAGCATGGGGATCACATAGGCCCGATCCGCAACTTGCATGGCGGGAGCGTCGTCATAGGCGTCGATCGCGATCACTTCCACGCCATAGCGCTGGAGTTCAATCACAACCTCTTTGCCGAGTTCGCCCGCACCACAAAGAAGGACTTTGGTGGCGGTAAAGGTGAAAGGCGTTCCAATTGAGGACATGTTAGGGTCTATATCCAGTCTTGTCCGGATTTCATCCAGTTTCTTGTATCCGATCCGGGAAACTGCTCTAGGCCGAACCGGATCTCGGGTCCTTGATCGCCGCAAGGAGCAGCAGGGAGAGGCCCGCCATGGCTCCAGCGCAAAGGGCGGTCGGTGAGAACGAATCGAACTGGCGATGCATTAACCAGGCAAGAAAACTGGCGAGGAGACTGCCCGGAATGTAGGAGAAATTGAGCGAGGCAAGAAAGGCCGCTCGGCGCGAGCGCGGTGCGAGTTCAATCCCGAGAGTTTGATCGCCAACTTGAATCATGAAGAACACCATTCCAAAAAAGAAGAAGGCGACCATGAAGCCCCAATAGGTAGTTGTGAGAATCAGCAAAGCACAAAGACCGAGTTGCAGAGTCTTGGCCGCGACCAGGATTGCCTTCCCGCCGAATCGATCTCCAAGCCAACCCGCCAAAAGATTCCCGGTGATGCCGCCAAGCATCTGAGCAGTCACGAAACGGCCGAGGACACTTTCCGGAAGCTGGGTTAATTCCAGAGCGGTGATGGAAAGAAAAGGTGCCACGCAGAGGAAGCCGAGGCCGGAAATCCTCACGAGGAGCATCCGCCGAAAAGTTGAGCGGGTGGTGAAGATTTCCCGGAAAATCCGAAGTTGTTTTCCATACCAATCCTTGGAATGAGGAACCGGATCCGGGAAGTCCGTCTCTCGAAGGAAGACAAAAGTGGCAAAGCTGAGCATGAGCAGAGAAAAAGCAGCGCCGTGAAGAATGCCGTAGCCCTGTGCTCCCGGCCACGTTTTCAGAATCTGTTCAACAAGAAAACCGGCAAGGATGCCCAAGAGACTTCCGATAATGAATCGAATCGCCCATCCCGATGCCCGGCGCTTCTCCGGAACCATTCTGGTGACCATTTCCATCCAGGCTGGAATGGCGAACCCTCCTGAGAAGCCGGAAATAATCGGTGTCAGGATCACCACCCAGAGGACAAGGTGGGGGAGGGAATCGTGTCCGAAATAGAGAATGATCGCCGCGATGAGATAGGGAAGGCGTTGGATGACTCCAAACGCAGCGACAAAGGGAAAAAGGCGGGGCAGACGCTCAATCATCGGACTCGCGATGATGCCGGGTGCAAACATGAACATGAGCAACAGGCTCGGCATCAGCGAAATCACCCAATCCGGGCCGCCGAGGGATTGGACCAATTTGGGCAGAACGGTTTCCGCTGAAACGAAAGCGAGACCTCCCATGTAGATCCCGCCCTCAATGCAATGAAGGACAAAGTTTCTACGATGGATAGGAGTGTTCAATGCCATGAATGGTGGGCTGCTTTTCGCTCGGTTGTGACGAGATTTCAACTGCCGACCGGTCCCGTTTCCGGCAACTGGAAACACGAAATCCAGATATGCCGAAAAAGCGCTTCACTCCTGGCCAGAGACTTGTAGAATCGCCCTTGCTCTTTGGCCCATTGGCAACTTGAACCAAAACGCACACATTCCGGATGACGACGATGAGGGAGATGAAGACAACCAGTCGATCTCCGATTCATCGAACGAGGAAGTGTCGAATGATGGTGACGGGGAGGAGCAGTCCGAGAATGGTGAGACGCAGGGTTTCTCGGACTTGAACCCTGAGGATTTGGGCTTGGATGCGGAGGCTTTTTGGCGAGCGCTGGAGACGGCTTCGACGCTGAATCAGCTGGACAGCTTTTTCCTTGGTCAGATTTCAGGTGATGGAGTCTCTCCGCTTGATGATGTCTCAGCTCCCGAGGAACTCCCTCCCGTCCCATTCCCGGATCGTTTTCAAATTGTCGATCTCCCGGGACGAAAGACGAAAGGGGGAGTGTTGGGAAAAGGTGCGACCAGCTGCGTGTATTCCGTTTACGACAACGACAGGAAGGAATATGTCGCTCTCAAAGTGCTTCGTTTGGACCGTGCGCGAAGGCTCTTCAAACAGGAGTTCTCGAAGATGCATGGGATTGTTCATACCAATCTGGTGACGCCTTTTGCGCATGTCATTGATGGTGATCGGGAGGGAATGACCATGCGGCTCATTGATGGCGTTCCGGTTTCCAGCTGGGTGTACATCGAATCTGGCGATGGCAGATCCGGAAGATTCGATGGAGCGCGGATTCGCAGTGCCTTGACTCAGATATTCGCGGGATTGACGGAGTTGCACCGGAACGGGCACGTTCATCAGGATCTGAAGCCGGGCAACATCCTCGTCGATCGCGATGGACATCTCTTTATTCTCGACTTTGGACTCGTAACTTGGGCCGCCGGCTTTCGTAATGCGATGCCTGACCACAAGTGGAGTGAGGCTGGAGGAACCTGGGTTTACATGGCGCCCGCCCAACATCAGTTTCAAAGTGGGGATCCTGATCCTCGTAGTGATTGGTATTCGGTTGGGGTCATTCTGTATCGGCTTCTTACCGGGAAGGAACCGTTTCAGGAGTTGGACGACAAGGATGAACTGCTGCGATTGAAGATGGAGGAGCAATACCCTCCCTTGCCAGAGTTTGAGGATCCATGGCTGACCGATGCTGCCGACCTGTGCGAGCGCCTCCTGAAGTCATCACCGGAAGCTCGGGCAACCGATCGGGACGTTCGGGACTTTCTGGCCATATCGGATGACGAAGTTGCGATTCTTCCCAATCGAAGCTCGGAGATGGTGGGGCGCAACGAGCCGCTGAGACAGCTGGGAAAGGCGTTGGAACTCTCTGCGGGCATCAGCGATGAAAATGAGGCCGCTGCTCCGAAATTGGTCGTTTGCCCCGTAAAAGGGAAAAGCGGTCTCGGGAAATCGATGCTGGTCCGGAGTTTCGTCGATCAAATTCATCCGGACTTGAGGCCGTTGGTTTTGGCTGGAAAATGTGAGCAGCAAAGATCCACGGAGTTCAACGCGGTGGAACCTCTCATGGATCAACTGGCAGGTTATTTGAGCCAGTTGGAAAGTTGGGAAAGAGAGCGCTACCGACTCAGTTCCCTCGAATCGTCGGTGCCATTGATGAAGATGTTTCGGGATCTCGCTTTGGTGCCCGAGATACGCGCTGCGGATCAGGATGAGACGGCCCAGTCCCTGCAGGATCTTCGCAGCTCGGCCCTCCAGGCCATTCCCAAGCTACTCGAGCGGATCGCAGAACATCACACGCTCATCTTGATCATCGATGATCTTCAGTGGGCGGACGAGGAAAGCCTCGAGGCATTGAGGATGCTTCTGAAAACGCCGATCGGAAAAGGAATCCTCCTGATCACAACCATCCGAAGTGAGGCCGCGAAATACAAGGTGGTAGCCGGATTCGACAAGCTGTTGGGCGAGTTCCAGGACAATGTCCAGGTTTTCCCGGTTGAGCTGCATCAGTTCTCGAGGACGGAATCGGATGAGTTGGTGAGGCGATTGGCTGGCCACCATGACATTGACCTCGACTGGATTTTTGGGGCGAGTCGTGGTGATCCGCAGTTGATTGAAGAGCTGGTCTTTGAGGCGAGGCGAGAAGGAGGAAGCCGGTCCAAAGATGTGTTGGAGATTTACGGGCGGCGATTCCAAAGACTGCATTCCCCCAAGAACGAGTTGATGGCGGTTCTTGCCGTTGCCGGCCAACCTGTGCCCCGGACGGTCGCGTTTCGCGCGGCGGGAATTGTCACGGGCGATAAGACTCAGACCGAGCTGGAATTGATGCGAGATCGATTCGCGAAGAGTCACGGTTCCCAACAGAGAGACCTGCTGGACGTTTGTCACGACCGGGTTCGCGAAGGAATCCTCGCCCATTTGGCAGACGATCAGAAAGTCGAGTATCATTGGAGCCTGGCAACTGCGTTTGAGAAGCACCTTGACCTTGCTTCCGCTTACGTGCTGGCCGTTCATTTTGAGCTTGGAGAAGGGCTTGAGAAAGCTGGTATGTACTACGAGAAGGCAGGGGATGAGGCGATGGAGCAGTTTGCCTTTGCTTCCGCTTTTGAGCATTTCGAGAAGTCTCAGCTGTTGCGGCCAACGCTGGACAATTCAGATGTCATTCGGCTTCTCGAAAAGCAGGGCGAGGCAAAAGCGCATTCCGGGAAGGGCCTCGAGTCCGGGTTGAAATATCGCGAGGCGGCCGACTACGCGACAGGAAAGGAGCGCGATCGGCTTCAACATCTGGCCACCGAACAATTTTTGATCTCGGGTAACCTTGATGAGGCGATCAAAGGGCTGAAGAAGATGCTGGAGGCGGCTGGGCTTCGGGATTTGCCTCCTTGGCTCGCAGCCAGCAAAACCATACTTCGCCGCTACCTGAAGCTGAAAGGACACTCTCTCGAATTTGAACCACGGGCAGAGTCAGACCTGACCTATCAGGAGGCCATGGAACGGGAGAGTTTGGATCTCTGTTGGACGTTGGTCCTGGGCTATGGGTTTCGCGAGGTCATGCTCGCTGGAGAATTTCAGAATGTCGGTCTGTTTCGCAGCTTGAAACTCGGTTGTCCAAAGCCGGTGATCCGCAGCTTGTGTATGGAAGCCTGGTATCAATCCGCGTTTGGGCGCAGCAATGCATCGGAGGTAGAGCGTTTTCTCAAAAAGGCCGCCGACTTGAACGAGGAACTGAAGTGCGACTATTCACGTGGAATGATCTCGCTGGCCGGAGGGGCGAGTGATTGGCTTCTCGGTCATTTCAAGTCGAGCGTGGAGAAGAATGAGGAAGCAGAACGGATTTTCACCAAGGAAGTAACCGGACACTTTTGGGAACCGGACACCGGGCTGATCTACAAGCTTTTCGCTCTGGTGAATGTGGGCGAGTTTGCGAGGGTTGGGGAGATCTGCGATACCAAGATTCCGGAAGCCAGAATTCGAGGCGATTTTTACTTGGAGACAAATCTGCGTTGCTATCCCAAGCCATGGGCATTGATCGCGGCGGACCAACCCGAAGAGGCCGGAGCGATGGCGAAAAAGTACATCGGTCTTTGGAACCGGAACCAGAACTTCAGTGAAAAGCATCAGCAAGCCCAGCATATTCTGGCATGGGTAACGCAAATTGAAGCAGCGCTTTATCGAAGAGACGCGGACCTGGCATTGGAACTGGTTGAGGCAGGGTGGACGCCTTTCGAAAAGTCGAAAATCAATATGGTCCAACACTGCCGGGTTCAGGCGTTGTATTGTCGCGGCCGGGCCCATGCCCTCAAGGCGCTGCTATCGAATGATATCGATAGGGACCAACATCTTCGTCAGGCATCACGTGATGCAAAGCGTTTGGTGAAGAGAGAGGTTGGCAGAAACTGGGCCGTAGGACTGGGGCACCTTATTTTGGCAAGTGTTGCCGCGCAAAATGCCGGACAGGAGGACGTGGTTCAGCATCTGGAACTTGCCGCTGAGAAGTTGCGTAAGGGGGAGGCCTTCACCAAGGCCGCCGCAGCCAACTATGTGCGTGCGAAGTTGGAAGGAGACGACGAACTCCTAGATGAAGCGAAGAATTTCATGCGGGAGAATGGAGTTTCGAATCCCAAGA
>JBCDHN010000004.1:0-14818 GCA_038749915.1 Verrucomicrobiota bacterium
CGAGTTCGATCCGCTGGATGTGAATCAAGTCCTCGCCGATGAGTATGATGGCGTCGAAGGGATTGCCCTTACCCGCACTCAGCTCTGGGAAATGGAGGTGAAGAAAGCCGCCCGCCCCGATCTTTTCATTCCCAGTGTTATCCGACCGGGAACTGCCCGCAGTTGGGGCCGTCGTGAGCTGAAATCTGGTGACGAAGTATTTATCCGTGTATCGGAGCAGCGCCTTTGGCTGCAGCCCGACAGTTATGGCGCTGCGATCGAAGCCTGCTATTTGAACCACTCAAGCCAGCAAGTGACCTTCATTGGTTTACCCGAAGTTGAGGATGATGCGGGGCGGAAAGTTACTGCTTCACCAAAGCAGCCGCTCTTTCACGTGGTTCACGGAGTGAGCGGCGCGGAAGAAGCGCCGCTCAACACCTGGCGTATTGTGCATCTTGCGGGTGATGAACACGGTGCGCTTTCCAAGCGCTTCGAGCTGATGGCAAAAGCTTCAGGGTTGCCCGAATATGTGGAACGCTATATTGAGGACGTTTTGAAGAGTCCGCTTTCGAGAAAGTAAAGCTGGCGTTTCTTCGTGCGAAATCCGAATGGAGCAATGCGTCTGTGGACTTGGTTTCCGCTGTGAAGAAGGAGCACGAGAAGCGGCGCCCTGCGCGGAAGGCTGGGAAGAAAGTCAGTGAAGAGAAGGGCCCGGCGGATTCCGTTAAGGTTGCTGGTTAGGTCGACGACGGTCTGACTTTCGAATTGTAGCCGCGCTCGCGAGAGCGTGGATTGAAGCTGAAAGGCCGGACGACCGCCTTCTTACGAACGCGGCTACGTCGAATGCGCTGGCAATTGAAGGGACATCGTCAGAATCATTCGGATGCTCTATAGCCGCGTTCGTAAGAGCGTGGAACGGGCGTGGGCTGAAGCTGAAAGGCCGCGCGGCCGCCTTCTTGCGAAGGCGGCTACATCGAATGACTTTCACCGCATGTTTCGGTCAGCCGCCTGGGACCGGCGGAGGCAACCATTTGGGCTTGGGAAGTTGCTCGGCCCAGGTGTCCCAAAATTGTTGTAGCTCCGCGACCTTCTCGGGAAGAGCGGTGGCGAGATCGTTTGTTTCGGCGAGGTCATTGGACAGGTCGAAGAGTCGAACCGGGCCGGTCTCGGCGATCTGGATGGAGCCGGTTTTGCCTTCGCGCGCCTGCACCAGTTTCCAGTCTCCATGGCGGATCGCCCACTGGGTGCCGAAGCGCCAGAAGAGAGATTTGTGAGGCGAATCGTCCCTCTTCCCATTGAGCCATGGCAACAAGTTGACGCCATCGAGCTGTGATGCCTGCTTCACCGTGCCCCCTCCGGCCGCGATGCAGGTTGGGAACAGATCGAGGGAAATCACGGGTTTTGAAAAGACCTCGCCGGCTGGCAGACGCGATTTCCACTGGATCAAAAACGGCGTGCGAATCCCACCTTCCCACGTTCCCCCTTTTCGACCGCGAAGCGGAAGGTTCGAACTCCCCTGGGTTCCGCCGTTGTCGCTCAGGAAGAAGATGAGGGTCTCTTCTTCGAGCCCGGTTTCGCGGAGCGCCTCCAGGAGTAGCCCCACACCATCATCCATTGCTGAAAGCATCGCGAGGTAGGTGCGGCGAATCGGATCCACTTCTTCGTGGAAGCGTTCCAGGTAGCGGTCGGTTGCGACGTGCGGTTTGTGCACGGCGAAGTGGGGTAGGTAGAGGAAAAACGGTTCGTTCTGATGTTCCTGAACAAATTCGACGGCCCGACGACTGTAATCTTCTGTGACGTAGTAGCCGGGGGTTTTCACCTTTTTTGGTTTCGTCGAATTCCGTGAATCGAAGAGCATCGGCTCAAAGTAGCCACTCTGTCCGAGGGTTCCGTAAAACTCATCGAAGCCTTGGTTCGTCGGATACTGAGCCTCCTGGTCGCCAACGTGCCATTTTCCGACGCATCCGGTGACATAGCCAAGTTCCTTCATTCGCTCGGCGATGGTGATTTCCTGCGGTGGGAGACCAACGAGTTGTCCGGGCTCGACCGTGGCGTCCTTGCTGGCAAGGAATTCAAATCCAAACCGATTCTGGTAACGTCCGGTCAAAATTCCAGCTCGGCTCGGCGAACAAACCGGCGCTGAAATATAGGCCTCGCTGCAACGCACTCCGTTCGTGGCCAGGGAATCGAGATGCGGGGTTCGCACCTCGGACGAGCCTTGAATTCCAAGATCTTCATAGCCAAGGTCATCAGCGAGGATGATGACGATGTTCGGCTTCTCAGGATCTTCCCGCCGGACGTCAGTTCCGGCCAGTCTTTTCCGGTGTTTCTCCAATTTGGAGACCAGGCGTTCCTGAATTTCGTGATGTTCCGGATCGTCCACCAAGTTTTCCAACTCACCCGGATCTTTTGCGTGATGGTAGAGCTGTTTCGAGCCGTCTGGCCATTCGCTGTAGGCCCACTTTCGCGTGCGGACGGAATGTCCAAAACGCTGTATTTTCCCTTCTCGCCGAATGACCGTGCCCCACGTGGCATCCTTTTCTCGGGTTGATTTCGGATCTTTAACCAGGGAAACCAGACTCTCGCCTTCGATCCCTTCCTGCGTCGGAAGTCCACAGGCATCGGTTAGGGTCGGAAAGATGTCAACGAGGCCGACCGGAGCCGAGCTCGTTTCGCCGGAGGCGCCTCCCGGCAAGTGAACCAGCAGGGGAACCTTCATCGCTTCTTCCATTAGCGTCATCTTCGTCCAGAACCCTCCGTGTTCACCGAGGTAAACGCCGTGATCGCTTGTGAAAACAACAATCGTGCTGTCCCAAAGATCATTCTCGTCCATGGTCTTCATCAGCAGCCCGACCTGCGCGTCGATGAAGGCGGCCGTGGCGTGATAGGCGTGTAAGGTAGAGCGAATTTTCGGTTCCGGATACTCTGGCTCAAACTTCGGAGGAATGGCAACGGCGGGGATCCCCCTGGTCAACGTCCCCGGTTTTGGAATCGGAAGAGTGTTAGGATCGATCAAGTCCCAGTAGTGTTGCGGGGCTGCTCTCGGCGCGTGGGGACGATGAAATCCGACCGTCAGGAACAGAGGTTGGTCCCGCTTCGTTTCCAGCATCTCAATCGCGAGTCGGGTGCTGATTCCGTCCGGATGGTTTTCCTCCGGCCAGTCGAGGGTGTCCTTGGGGACGATTCCGTGGAAGACCGCCTCCGGCTGCCATTGAGGATCGCGATGGAAGTCCCAGACCATCGAATCGAGATGCTCCGGGGTGTGGGGGATCTTGCCGACTCCGGCGGTGTAATAGCCGTGATCACGAAAGTATTCGGGAAGAAACCGGTAGTCTTCTCCGAGAACCGTTCGTGGGTCAACCCCGTTGCCAAACACGCCGGTCGATTCGGGGAAACGTCCACTGAGCAGAGAGGTGCGGGAGGGGCCACAGACGGGGAAGTTGCAGTAGGCGCGGTCGAAGCGAACGCCGCGCTTAGCCAGTCGGTCGAGATTTGGTGTGTGGGCAAGCTCGCTCCCGTAGCAGCCCAAACGCCAATTCATGTCATCGACAAGGATGAAGAGGACGTTGGGTTTGTCAGCGCCAAGTCCGGGAGGCAGGAGGCTGAGAATCAGAAAAAGAACAGAGAAGGTCGATTTCATGGCAGTGGTTTCTTGGTTTGAAGGTAGGCGACCAGATCACGGACGTCTTCGCGTTTGAGCGAGTCGAGCAGTCCCGGAGGCATCAGCGAGGCTTCTGAAACCTGACGCTGAATGACTTGGGAGGCATCGATGCGTTCGATCTGTCCGACCTGACGGAACGTGATCACTTGAGGATTTTCTTCGACGATGTTTCCGGTTAGGGTGCGGCCGTCCTTCAGCACCAGAGTGACCAGGCGATATTCTGCGGAGACATCTTCCGAAGGAAAGAGAACGTTGATAAGGACGTAATCCAGGTCAGCCCGGCCCGAACCCGTCAGGTCGGGACCAATGACTCCGCCTTCGCCATAGAGTTGGTGGCAGGCGGCGCAGGATCGGCGATAGACCTCGCGACCTTCGGTGAGATTGGCGTCGGCGAGGTAGTCGTCCGCGAGTTTGCGTTTCCAGGCGGCGATCAGCTTCCCTCTTTGAGCCGCGTCTTCCGTATCAATGCCAAGGAATTTCGCGAACTCATTCTTCTTTGTGGACACCATGGTAACCTGACGCGCGATGTAAGCTGGGATTCTTTCCTTCGGGATCTCGCCTCCGAGTATGGCTTCAACGAAGACGTCTGCAAAATCCTGGCGGGAGGTGAGTGTTTCGAAAACGGCGGTATCGCGATCCGGGCGCGATTTCTGAAGCAGCGCCAAAAGTCGTGAGGCCGAGTCTTTTCCTGGAAAAACCGCTTCCGCCCGAATCACTTCGATCTCGAGCTCGGGAACGGCAATCAGTTTGCGAAGGTAGACGGCGATTTTCGGCGAGCGTGCAGCCAGCAGCATGCGGAAGTACTCGAGCCGCACTTCGGGTGGTGTTTCGGTATTCAGGACGAGATTCACCATCTCTGCTTCGGCGATCGGATCTCCGAAACGCTGAGCCAATTCAAAGGCCTGACGCTGAATGTCGGGCTCGGAACGCGCACGTAGAATCGGGTAGAGCTTGACCCAATTCTCCGGCATCTCAGCCCGGGCCGGAAGCGCCTGCAGCAATCCGCTGAGGGCCGACTGCAGAGGCTCCGCCTCGATTTCTTGTTCGCACAGTGCCTCAATTGCGATGTCGAGGGCATTGGCGGCCAAGGCTCTTCGCGTGATCGACTGAGTCAGCCAGGGATGCCCTGAATCGAGAGCGATCTTCATCGCGCGAACCGGATCGGCTGCGACAAGTGGCTCGAACGCATACCAACGCATGAGGATGAAATTTCGGTCATCATCAGGAATCGGAACGGTAGCGAGTCGCTCAGCCAATGGCCAACGAGCTTCCAACGGGATCCGCTGGAGCAGGGATGCAATCCGGTAGAGCACCGCGGGACTCTTCTCCTTTTGTATCAAGCCTTCCAGCCAGCGAATCTGATTTGGCGTCGGGGTTTCTTCGGTCAATGTCAGGGTGAGAAGATGGATGCGAACGGCTTCACAAGACGTCGCATCAAAGATTTCGGGAACCCGATTTTCTGTCAGAAGATCGAAGGCATGCAGCGCCTGAATCGCGCTGACGGCGTCCCGATTGGGGCTGGATTTCGCCTTTCCGACCAACTCGGCAATTTGCCCGGGCGTGATCGATCCGCCGCGGGCAGCCCGTTCGTGCAGATTGCGTCGAGCCTGTCGTCGCCACCAGACGTTTTCGTGAAACATCAGCGAGAGAAGTGTCTGCGTGCTTTCGCTGGCGACATCGAACGGTTTTCGGTCTGGGCGTCCTCCATACTGGATTTCGTAAAGCCTTCCACTGCTGCGATGAATGCCGTCCCGGTCGTGGCACTCGCCAAGATCGGTCCACTCCGCAACCATGACTTCTCCCAACGGCCCCTGACGGAGATCAACCGCGCGGAACCATTCGCTGGTGCTTTTCAGAAAATCGGGGTCGTGTTTCGCGGTCCAGGCCGACCCCAGTCGCTCGAGCCGCTCCGAATTGTTACGGCGGCCTAACACGGTGCTGAAAAATGCCTGTCCACGATACTTTTCAGGCCAGGCCTAGGCCTGGGAGATCACGAGTCCGCTGTGCGAATGGCCGCCGCCTTCCACGTCGTTCCCCGCCAGATCCTTGCGGCCCGTCTGACCTCCCGACCAGTGACGATGATCCGAAGTCGGCTCCATCAAGCCGTAGCTGAACGGATGGAGCGAGGCGGTGCCCTGACCGGGAACTCTCTGGTAGCGAGCGCCCGGCACGAGGTGCCAGAAATGATCGATCACACTGGTGGTGATGAAGCCTTCGCCTTCTTCGTTCCAGTCGAGTCCCCAGGGATTGACCGTCCCGTCGGCCCAGATTTCGAAGCGATCCTTCACTGGATGATAGCGCCAGATCCCGCAACTGAGATCGAACCGCTCGTCCTCAGGTGTGCCCGGTTTGCCGACTTTCGAGCCCCTTTTGATTCCGTGGCGCCCGTAAAGCCAACCGTCCGGTCCCCAGTTGAGACCGTTGAAGAAGTTGTGCTCCGCCTCTGTCGTCCAACCGTCGAGCACGACTACGGGTTCGCCATCGGGGACGTCGTCGCGGTCGGCATCGGGAATGAAGAGCAGCTCGGGCGCGTCGCAGAGCCAAACGCCGCCATGACCCATCTGAAAGCCGCTGGAATGATTTCCTTTGTCCCAGAACACCTTGCGCGTGTCGAAGCGGCCGTCATTGTCAGTATCTTCAAAGATCAACAGACGGTCCTTCCCGGTTCGCTTCCATTCGATGTAGGAGAAGCTTTCCAACACCCAAAGTCGGCCTCGGTCGTCGTAGTTGATCGCGATTGGCTGCGCGACATCCGGCTCCCCGGCAAAAAGTGAAATATGAAACCCCTTCGGCAGGGTGATGAGATCAAGTGATGCTTTGGGCGAAGGCGGCTGTTCGTCTTCCGCTTGAGTGTCGGTGATGCCCTCAGGGAGATCAGCAAGGAGAGGCGATGCGATGACCATACCAACAAGCGATACTCCTACCATCTGAAGGAACTTGAAGATCCTGCTTAACCTGTCGAAAGAGGCTGGGATTCGTTTCATTTCAGGTTGTTGAGGGATTGCAGAAAAGCTGCGATTTTAAAGGCGCGAAACATCGGTTCAGTTGACCAGAATTGGACCAGGATGATTGATGTTGGTTGCGTTGCGCGCCTCCCCGGGCGGTGTGCCTCGCGGCTGCGGCTGTTTCTTTCCGTTGAGGTAAACCCGATCCGGTGTGGGATCCTCTGGCACGGAATCGCCTGTTTCCTCGATCCATCGATCCAGTAATCCGCTAAGGGATTCCAGTTGCGGGGTGAATTCGGGATTCACGGCCAGGTTGGATAGTTGGTGAGGGTCTTTGCCCAAATGATAAAGTTCTTCGACCGGCCTTGGGACAAGAAAAATGTCGCGCTGGGTATCAGGATTCAGGTTTCCGGCATCCTCCATGTCCCAGAGTTCATCGCCTGCCGGGTAGGACCTGTCCTGTTCCATGGCGAGGCTCTGTAGCTCAGGAAAACTGTTTCGAATGTAGACCCATTCGCCGTGCCGTACCATGCGCTCGTGGGCGAAGTTAACGTGCCAGTTGTGCTCAGCGAAGACCACGTTGCGGGTGACCGCGGAGGGATCTTCCAGAATCGGCGCGAAGCTTGCGCCTTGAATCGTTTCCGGTTTCTCCACGCCGGCAAGTTCCAGAATCGTAGCCGAGAGGTCAATGGATGAGATGAAGGACTTCGTTGTTCCCGGTTTCACACGGCCGGGAGCATGGATGATGAAAGGTGTTTTGATCCCGCTGTCATAGAGGCGGGTTTTACTACGGGGGAAGGCCCGCCCGTTGTCGGCCATGAAAATGAACCAGGTATTGTCCTCGACACCTTGCCGCTCAAGCTCAGTCCGGATCTTGCCGACATAGGTGTCGATCCGGCTGACTTCGTGAAAGTAATCGGCCAGGTCCTTGCGAGTCCGGGGACCGTCGTAGAGATAGGGCGGGACCTCAATTTCATCGGGATCGTAGACCGGCGTTTCATCATCGAAATGCCACGAGCGGTGTGCGTCGCTGGAACCGAACCAGAAGAAGAAGGGCGTGTCCGGGGGACGCGATGCCATCAGTTCGATCCAGTCCGCCTGTTTGCCGGGGCCCTGGCCGGGGGACTCGACCGCGAATCCGAGATCGGATGCCTTACCCTTATCGCTGATGTGGTTTTTCCCTGAGATCGCGGTGTGGTAGCCAGCGTCGGCAAGCGATTGAACAAAGGTCTGCTGACCCGGAGGGAGGGTGGTGTGCAACTCCGGCGCGCCATGATTGTGAGGGTATCTTCCGGTAATGATAGCGCAGCGGGAAGGGGAGCATGAGCTGATCACGAGGTAGGCGTTCTCGAAACGGAGACCGTCATTGGCCAATTGATCAATGTTTGGCGTTTTGGCGAAGGAGCATCCGTAGGCGCCAAGGTCTTCCGGAGACACATCATCGACGATGTAGAAGACAAAATTAGGTGGTTCAGCGCTGAAACCGGGAGTTGCCCAAACGACGATGAAAAGAACCAGATGTTGGGGGTTCATTGAAGGGAAACTTTGATCGGTTGGGAAATCCTGCAAGCTATTTTGCAAAATTGGATGCAAACTTTGCAAAAAATTTTGCATTACATGCTTCTGCGATTCACCTTCACAGGGAATGACTGAACCGAACGATTCTGCCCGGAAAATCCGAACTTCATGAGTGTTACCTTGCGAGAAATTGCCGACGCCTCCAGTGTTTCCGTGAGCACTGCAAGCCGGGCGCTCAGTGGCAATCCGAGCATCAATCGCGAAACCGCGGAACGTGTTCGTGAAGCCGCCGAGCGTCTGAAATACCGGTCGCGAAGAGCTCTGGCGCTGGATGGATCTGAGGTGGGAATTCTGTGTCTCGGGATTGGCCGCTCCCTCACCGGTCTGCCCACGATTGCGGCGGCGATTGAAGGTGCTGAACTTACGTTGGCGGCGGAAGGCGCCCGCACCGTGTTTGCCTCAATTCCGGACCTTGAGTCTCCGCCCGACAGTTTGCTGGCTCGACTACCTGACGCTCTGATTCTCGTCGGTCCGCTTCAAGGAGATGCAGTCGGAGCTTCGAAATCTGAGCTGGTGCGAAGGCTGCGGGAGCTGCCGAGTGTTTGGATGGTGGGTCGGCCTGCGGGTGCCTGGGGAGATCTGGTGGGGGTGAACGACTATGAAGTTGGAACGCTCGCGGCTGAGTGCCTGCTCGCCGCTGGCCATCGCCATCTCGCGTTCATCAATCCCAAGCCGGATCACGATCTATTTCGTCGTCGCGAAGATGGATTTCGAGCCGCGGCGAGACGTGGTGGCGCCGCATCGGTCACCAGCTTCAGTGAAGCCCCGGAAGAAGGCTGGCCCCTTCCGTTGCAAGCCCCGAAGAGCGTGGAAGCGGTCCAGTCTTTGGTCGACGAGGCGCTAGCGGGCAAGCGGATGCCGACGGGCCTCTTTGCTGCGGCAGACAGCGTTGCTGCCCTTGTCTATCGGGCGTTGGCCCGACGCGGTTTCGAGGTGGGGAAGGACTTCAGTCTTGTCTCTGGCAACAATGATGAGGCGTTGATTGCGGGACTGCATCCATCGCTTACGACCTGTGATGTTCACGCCTTTGAGATCGGCCAACACGCCGTTCGCCAGCTGGCGTTGCGACTCGATTCTCCGGCAGAGGTGGCCTTGTGTGAAACATTCCTGGCTCCCCGGATGATCGCGAGGGAGTCTGTGACAACGATCTAGAGTTTGGAAGTTACTTGAGCAATTCGACCATGGCTTTGCCCATGGCCTCGCCGACATTCATGTAAGTCTCGGCGTTTCCCCCGTAGTGGCCACCTGAGCTTCCGCCTTTCGAGAGCGGAAAAGTGTAAACCGCAGCGACGTTGCCCTCGAATTTGGGATACTTGCCGGAGCTGCCGTCGACCGCGAGCATGGCGTCGAGGATCTTGCCACCTCCATCGGTCGCACCTTTTTCAGTTTGGCCGAGCGATGCACACACGAAGTTGGCATTCGGTGCGTCGAAGTCTTTTCGCAACTGCTTGATGAGATGGACAAGGTTCTTCTCATAGCGGCTGGAGAGTGCTTCGCTGCGGCTGTCGCGATCGCCCTGCCACCAGAAAAAACCGGCGACCTCAAACTTGGTGGCGTCCGGATAATACGTTCCCAGCTCAGCGAGGACACTCTTGGCACGGGCAATATCGCCATCGTACTGCATACCGGCATACCAAGTGATCTTTTTGGGTTCCGTTCCCTTTTCCCATTTTTCGGGAGAGCCTTTGTAACCGGGATGGACCCAGGCCTTGCCCTTGGAGTCGGTGAACTCGAATCCTTCACCCCCCGGAGGGAGAAGATCCCAGCCGAGCGCGCGATTGCCGATGCAACTCTTGAGGATCATGACCGGCGCGTCGGTGGCTTCGCCCACATAATGACCGATGCCGATCTCAGGTCCGATCTTTCCCTTCCCGATCGTCATCCACTCGTTGTTGAAGAGTCGCATCGCACCAGTACCACTTCCCATGATGCGGACGTTGCGAACGTCCCGCCGCTCGGTCCACATGCCGGCTTCGTTGATGAGGTAGGGATAGAGGCCTTTCTCCTTCACCGCGTATTCGAGTGAGCCTTCGTCTCCGGTGATTTTGCCGAAGCCGAGCATATTGGACTGGCCGAGGAGGATGTAAACCTGGACCGGTTTGCTCATATCAGCAGCTTTGCCATCGGGATCAGGCAGGGAAGCTGTGGATTCTCCATGAGCTAAGCCAAAAGTGGCGATCTGCATCAGGAGGAGCCAACGCACGACGGATTGGGAGCAAAGGGACTGTTGCGAAGGGGCTTTCATTGATCGGGCTGATTGGTGGAGTTAGTTTCGATTCAAATCCTGAAACCATTGGCGGAGGGTGACCATGGCGGGGCGATCGTCCAGGAACATCGCGGTGGCGTGATAGCCGAGCTTGGATGGCACCCAGGTCCAATCTACGGACGGATTGGTGGCGTCTACCACGGGTTGATATTTTTCCTGGCTGTTATCCACCTGGAAAATGGCTTGGCCACGAAATCGGGGCGCTCGCAGCACGGCATCTTCCATGTTCGACTCTCTCCAATTCGAGCCGTCGTAGTGCTGACAGCCGATGATCCCCTTCCAAAGTTCGGCGATTTCCTCATTGGCCAGCCCAATGTAACCACAGGCAATCGATCCGCGGGAGAATCCGCAGAGATACACATTTTCGCGGTCGCCACCCCACTGACTCAAAATGTGATCCATCATTTTCCGGGTGTGGGAAACCGTGTCCTGCCCTCGATTGGAGCCGAAACCCGACTCGGCGATGGTCCCGTTTGGCTGATCGACAAAGGGAAGGCTGATCCAGATTGCATCGCGTCCGGAGGTGATTCCGTAGCCCATTTGACATTGTTCGGGGCGACCTGTTGACCAGCAGGCCCGGGCGTTGAAAAAGAGGTTTCCCGGAAACTCGGCGATGACCGGATAGAGGTTACCTGGCTTCCAGTTGGGAGGAAGGTAGAGAACGCTGTAGATTTCACTTTCCGGATCGCCGGGGAGTTGATAACGGACGCGTTTCCCGGCAACGGGTTCACGGAGTTCCATGTCCGGAACATCCATTCGGCCCGAGGGCCGAACCCACGGGTTGGCGGTTCCCGCGGCGACGAGATTGGAGATCTCCAAGTTGGCGGAGTCGGTTCGTTGTACCATGATTCGGATTTCGCTGATCTTCGATGGATCGATTCGGGGCGTGCCATCGGGATAGGTTTGACGAAGATCGCATTCCAGGGTCGCCGTTTGATTGGGCTCCAGAGTTGCAGCTCCGCCGACCGCCGCCCATCCGTGCGACGATACGACCCAGAGGGTTGTTTCCGCTGGTTTGAGCCCCGTATTCCTGACCTTGGCCCGGACATGCCTTGAGCGAGTCAGGTTCCAACCGGCTTCAGGAGGCGGAAGAGAAATCCACCCAATGCCACGTGGGGCCTGGCGTTGGGTTTCTCCAGTCGGGAGATTGATTTTGGGAAGCGTAGCCTGCAGCAAGCGGCGATCGCCAACGTTTTCGAACTCCGCTGACATTCCCCGCATTTCGGCGAACTGATCCGGGGAGGTCAGGTGGTTCCAGAGAGAGTCGTCTGCGTTTGCGAGGGCGGAGAAGACGTGAAGACACCATGCGATAGCGATGCTTTTCCAGGATAAAGAGTTAGGAAGAAGAGGGTTTGTCAGGGTGCTGATCATGGCTGAAATTTCTCAAACCAACTCTGCACTTTCAGCCCTGGATGTTGATCTTTCGGGATCATCCTGGCCAGCCTCTGCTTGGTCTCCGCGCGTTCGGGATTGCTCGCCAGGTTGGTCCACTCGTTAGGATCGTTCTTGTGATCGTAGAGTTCTTCGGAACCGTCTTCGTAACGAATGTAGCGCCATCGCTCCGTCCGAATCGCGGTGTTGTTTTCACCGTAGGAGGAGATGACCGGGGGGCGGGCGGCTTTGGGATCCGTAAGTTGGGGGGTGACCGGAGTCCCATCGAGGAATTCGGGAACTTCGAGACCGGCGAGGTCGACCAGTGAGGGATAGACATCGATCAGGCTGACGGGTTGGGTGCAGGTCACCCCGGCTTCGACTCCCGGTCCGCGAACGATGAACGGGATTCGGGTGGTTTGCTCCCAGATGGCTCCCTTGCACCAGTGCTTCTTTTCACCGAGATGCCAACCGTGGTCACTCACCAGCATGACGAAGGTTTCGCGACCGCGGGGATTCTCTTCGAGACTTGCCAGAAAACGACCAATCTGACGGTCGACAAAAGCAACCGACGCCTGGTAAGCACGAATCGTGGCGTCCCACTGATCATTGGCCACGATGAACTCGTGATCGCTGAGTCCACCATGCATCTTTTTGTGGGCATGGCTCCGGGCGAGCTTTCGGGCGAACTCCGGCATGTCATCCCAATCATCTCCCGCAGTCGGCTCCGCTGGGCGCCGAATTGAATCGAGAGGAAACTGATCGAAATAAGGCTTGGGCACTTGCAGGGGACGATGCGGCCGGTAGAAGCCAACAGACATGAAGAGCGGTTCTTCACCGACTTCCTGCCATTGCTTGCTGGCCCATTCCGCGATCTTGAAATCTCCCATCTCCTCGTCCGTAGCGTCGAGGGCGTAGCCATCGCTCGGGGGATTCATCGCTCCAAAGGTATCGTTTCCTTTCGGAGGCTTGGGGTCCCGCGGCCGAATCCGGATTTCATCGCCGACTTTGCCCGGCCCGCCGTGAAACACCTTTCCCCCGCTGGCGACCCGGTAACCGTTCTCGGAAAAATACTGCTGCATCGACGGAGTCGTGATGACGGTTTCTTCCTTGAACCTGGAGTTGAAATAGGTGCCGGTCTTGAAGGGATAGATGCCGTGATTCAGGCTCGTCCGGGAGGGGCGACACTGGGGAGAGTTGCAGTAGGCCTGGGGGAAAAGCATCCCGCTGGCGGCCAGCTTATCAATGTGGGGAGACTTGGCGTCCGGATGGCCACCGAGACAACCCAGCCAGTCATTGAGGTCATCGACGATGATAAAGACGATGTCCGGACGCTTTTCCTGCCCCGGACAAATCTGGGGTAGAAACAGCAGGGTGAGAATGGCGGCGGCGAAGAGGTTTGGTCGATTCATGAAGGAATTAAGCTTTTTTATCTGAAGGTGAGGGACTTGGCCAGCGCTCTTTCTGGCGAGGAGAGATCGATATTGAGGCGCGAAATGAGTTTTCTGCACTTTTTGCGGCAAAGAACCGACCTTCGTGGAGCATACTCTGTGAATGGACGAATCCGACCGCGAACAGCACGATCAGTTTCTACGCTTCTTCATGGAGCACGAGGATGCCTTGCGTCTCTTTGTGCGCTCCCTGCTTTTCGATCAAGAGGAAGCCCGGGATGTGATGCAGGAGGTCGCCGTTGTGCTGTGGCGAAAGTTTGATCCAGCGATGGACAACCAGTCATTTCGGCGTTGGTCCTTTGGGGTTGCCCGGATGGAAGTGCTCTCGTTTCGGCGCGACCGGGCCCGCGACCGCCATTCCTTTGGCGAAGATGTGGTGGAGCTGCTGGAACAGAGCGTTCAGCAGGAGGCGGCCTCTCTGGAGTGCGAACGCGATGCGCTGTCCCGCTGTGTCAACAAGCTTCCCCAGGCGCAACGCGAACTCGTTCATACCGCCTATGAGTCCGGGGTGAAAATCAATGACCTGGCCAACGAGCTGGGATGCACTTCGATGGCGCTCTACAAAAAGCTGCATCGAATTCGGATTCAGCTCATGGATTGCACCAGGAAAGAAATGGCATCGGAAGGAACCGCATGAAGCAAAAAGACACCCAATTTGAATTGATCAGGCGCTGTCTCGACAACGAGGCGACGGACGACGATTTCATCGAACTCGAAACGCTCCTTCGCGAGGACGCCGGTTTTCGCAGGGACTATGTTCGCTACCTGAATGTCGATTCCGGGTTGCGTGTGCTTCCCAAAGAGCCGGAAGCGGAGTCCTCCAACGTCGTTTCTCAGCCGCTTCAGTTTTGGCAGTGGCGCCCGCTCGTTACCAGCGCCGCCGCCGGAGTGGCGCTCGGTCTGTTCTGCGCCTCGGTGGCGTGGGCGATCGTGGTGCCTCGCGACGCTTCAGAGCGTCTCATCCTTCCGGTTTTGTCCGAGAGTTTTGAAGAACCCGCTACAACCATTATCGATCGCTTTCCCACCAGCACGGAAGCGTGGGGCGGAGACCGTTCCCGGATTGTTGGCGACGTTGCCGAGCATCAGGCTGCCGATGGCAACGCGATGCTGAGTCTCGAAAGCGGTAAGGATTCAAACCTCGGCTATCTTCAGAGAATCATTGATGTCTCAGTCCTGCCGCTGGCAAGGGAAGGCGAAATGCGTACCTTGGACGTGGTGGCATCGTTCCTGGCCGACCAACCCGGTGAGCAGGAGCGCTACACGCTGCGGATTGCCACGTTCAAAGAGTCACCATCTGAGATTGGAGATCTGTGGGAAGGGGTGGCTTGGCGGGACATGGATGGGAATACCCTGACGATGGCAAAATCAGCGCTTAGCACTCCGGGAACTGAAGAAGGGTGGCAGACGATTTCTGCGGTGGTGGATGTGCCTGAGTCCGCTCGGAGCTTGGTTATATCTCTGGCCGCCGGTCGCCTCAATGTCGAAGCACCAAAGACCCCCCATTATATTGATGATGTCCGAGCCAATCTGGTGATCGCTCCTCTCAGCAAGCGGAAACCAAAATGAG
>JBCDHN010000005.1:0-14672 GCA_038749915.1 Verrucomicrobiota bacterium
CGGGAAACAACTCGAGTGCGATGGAAAATCCGGGCGAGAAACGGAGCAAAATGTGGCACGATTGGTTTCGGGATCGGATTGAAGAAAATGTTCCTTACTCCGAGATGGTTCGTGGAGTCGTTTTGGCAACGAGCCGGGACGGGAGGAGCATCGACCGCTGGATTCAGGACGCTCGAAAACAGGATGAGGAAGCGCTCCGTGGATTCGATAATTCCTACGCCAGGCGCGATACGCTCGACCTCTTCTGGCAGCGTCGGAACATGGGCCAGGAGCAACTCGCGGAACAGACTGCGGCCGCGTTTCTCGGCGTCCAACTCCAGTGCGCGCAATGCCACAAGCATCCCTATGATCGTTGGACCCAAGCGGACTATCGCGCCTACGCCAACATCTTCGGCCAAGTCAAAAACGATCGTTCATCGGAAGCGCGCAAGCAAATCGACTCGGAGAACAATCGGCGCAAAAAGACCAAGGTGAACAAAAAGAAGCTTCCCAACCTGCGGGAAGTCTATGTCGATCACGAACGTCCGAGTCGGCTGAAGCATCCGGAGACGAACCAGCCACTTCCACCAACGCCTCTCGGTGCCGAAGCGTTGGATGAGGAAGGCGACTATCGCATCCCGTTCTTCGATTGGCTGACGCAACCTGAGAATCCGTTTTTTGCACAGGCGTTCGTCAATCGTGTCTGGGCCCACTACATGGGTGTGGGGATCGTCGAGCCGGTTGACGGCTTCTCTGCCGCGAACCCGCCCTCCAACGATAAGCTTCTCACGGCGTTGGCCGAAGACTTTGTCGCGCAAAACTACGATATGCGATATCTCGAGCGACAGATTCTCAATTCCCAGGCCTACCAGCGTTCCTCGCTGCCGAACGAGTCAAACCAGAGTGATAAGAACAATTATGCCCGAAAATATCCGCGCCGCATGATGGCTGAAGTGGTGGTGGACGTTTTGAACTCGGCGCTTGGGAAAAACGATGAGTTTACCCGCGATGCTCCGAAAGGAAGCAGCGCCATCGAAGTCGCGGCAAGTCGCATCCAGGATAGCAATCTGGCCTATGTCTTCAACGCCTTTGGCCGCCCTACCAGAACGGCCATCTGTGATTGCGAACGCAGTGAGGATCCGGCCCTGCCACAGATCCTCTATTTGATGACTGACTCCCGAATTCACGAGAAGATCCGCAACGGGCGGTTGAAAGAGGAACTGGCAAAGGACGACCGGTTAGCCAAACTGAAGAAGAAAGAGCTCGGCGACAAGGAGATTGGCGAAATCATCGATCAACTCTTTCTCGCCACCCTGACACGATTCCCGGAACAGGTGGAGCGACAAGCCGCCATCGCCAACGTCCGCAAGCAGGACGGAAGCGAGGCGGGACTCATCGACGTCTTCTGGGCTCTGATCAACACTCGCGAATTTATCCTTAATCACTGAACAACTATGAAGCAAAAATCCTGGATTGACTGCGAAGGAAACGCCCGGCGCGACTTCCTCAAATTTGGAACGGCCGGACTCATGGGACTTAGCCTGAGCGATGTCCTTCGTCTGGAAGCGGCCTCCCAAGGGACTCCGAAAGCCAAGAGCATCATTATGATCTGGCTCGCAGGAGGACCGGCCACGATCGATATGTGGGATCTGAAGCCCGAGGCCCCCAACGGCATCCGCGGTGAATTCAAACCCATCGGGACCGCTGCCGATGGCATCCAGATTTCCGAGCATCTTCCCAACCTGGCCAAGGTCATGAAGCATTGCGCGGTGGTGCGCTCCGTTCGGCACACGATTCCCTCCCATGGTCCGGGAACGGTCTACATGCACACCGGTCACAAACCGACCCCGGCGCTGGATTATCCTTCCATCGGTTCGCTCTCCTCCCGGCTGCTTACCACCCCTAGCGGAGTCCCACCCTACGTCACGTTTGGACGGGATCGGGACCGGGCGGCCATGGGCGGCTATCTCGGCCCCGCCTACAATCCCTTTCAAGTCGAAGGCAACGGGCGCAACGGCGACTATCGCGTTCGCGGTCTGAGTCTTCCTTCCGGAGTTAGCCTTGATCAGCTCGCCAATCGTGCGGAACTGCTCGACACGTTTGATACGCGGTTCAAGGCGCTGGATCAGTCCGGATCGATCACCGGAAGTCTGGACCAGTTCCAACAACAGGCTCTGGACATGCTTCGTTCCGCGAAAACCCGAACTGCCTTCGATCTCGACGAGGAGTCTGACAAGCTTCGGGATCGGTATGGACGGGATGGTTTTGGACAGGGCGCCCTTGCCGCTCGTCGCCTGATTGAAGCGGGGGTACGCTTTGTCAGTGTTGGCACGGGAGGATGGGACACCCATGGGGACAACTTCAAGAAGCTCAAAGACAGCAAGCTCCCCGAACTGGATCGCACTCTGTCAGCCTTGATTGAGGATCTCGAAAACCGCGGCCTGCTCGATGAGACCATGATCTATTGCACGGGCGAATTTGCGAGGACGCCCAAGGTCAATGGCAAGGGCGGACGCGATCACTGGGCCAAGTCGATGGCTGTGTTGATGGCCGGCGGTGGCTTCAAACGCGGCTATGCCTATGGCACGACCACGAAGGATGGAATGGCTCCCGATGACGACCCCTGCACTCCAGCCGATCTCTGTGCGACGATGTTCCATAATTTGGGAATCGATGCCGAGGAACAACTCGAAACTCCTTCCGGTCGTTCGATCGCTCTCTTTCGGGACGGGAGAGTTTTGAGAAATTTGTTGAGTTGATGACCTGCGTCGGTTGAGAGTCCAAATTCCAATCGCCAGATTCCAAACAAATCCCAAACTCAAAATTTCAATCGAGCAAGACTTGGGATGATCTTTGCTCAACCAGTGCATCGGGCGTGAGGAGTGGGCTATGCGAGCCCAGGGGCGATGGACAACTACCCACCGTTCATTGTCATCCTTCGACAGGTTCAGGATGACACGACATACGCGTAAGTTTCGAAGGGGGAATTAAACGGACCGTTGGCTGACACTAGCGCGTTACAACCTGATCTGGTCCGGAAGCAAAGTTGCGCTGCACTTCGGATTTGCTCAGCGCTTTGGAATATATCGCGGCGAGACGAAACTGCCCCTGCCAGGATCGATTGACACTGGGATCATTGCCCAGACCCAATTTGAGGTCAGGATGCCAGTTGGTGAAGTAGCCGCGAATCCGGGATTGCCCGACCATCCGGCCGTTGATGTAGATTTTGGCCTCGCCATCGGGAGTTCTTGTAAAAACGAGATGGGTAAGCCGCAGAGATGCACGTGCGGATGATTTCAAGACCTCATAGGTTTTTGTTTCCGTCGTGCAAAGGCGAAAGATGAATCGATCACCGTCCTGACCAAGCAGGAAATTCGTGGAAGCGCTTCCTTTGGAAAACGCAACGATGCGGGCCGGACCACTTTGCGACTTCTTCTCCGGTCGAATCCACGCTTCAACTGTAATCGCACGCGATTCCTGACAGCCATTGAGAATCTTTGTCGCGACGGAGTCGGATTGAAAATTCGGAGCGGAAGGCTTCGAAGTTCTCGCCGCTTGTAAATCCAATGGTTCATCGGAGCCTGAGCGATCGCGAAGGACCTTTTCGTCTCCCTTCTCGAACGTGTAGAGGGCAATCAGATCGCTTTTGATCCGGCTGGGTTTGGCCGAGAGATCCGAGTCTGGGCCGACCACGGCAAACATCCCGGCGCGCACTTCCACGGTGGCCCCATCTGACGCCCGGCGAAGGTCGACCTGACCTTCCGTAACTTCGAGCCGGGTCTGGACTTCGTCTGTGGCGAGAGAGAATCTGGTGCCTCGGACAATGGCGTAGGCATGCTGGGTTTGCAGAATAAAGGGCTTGGCCGGAGGTTGTTCCGCAACTTCAGCTTCGATACGACCAGCAACGAGTTGCAGGCTTTTGGAAGGGGTTTCATCCAGCTCGAAACTGGGCTCGAAAACGACCTCCGTGCCTCGATCAAGACGAACCTGGGTGTCGTCGCGATATCGGAGCTCTCCAGTCGAGTCCGGAGACGCAAGCACCCGGTCGTAGGGCCTCAGTTTCACCCCCTGACTCACCCACTCGGATTCGCCCTGGCTCAGGACTTTGACCGATCCTTCAACCCCCACGAAGTCAGCCGATTCGAACCAGCCGTCTTGCCACAACACGAAGGAAATCACCAGCCCTGCGGCCACTCCAGCCGGGATCGCAATGCGATAAAACCATCGGTCAACCAAGGTATCGAGGATCGCGGGAGCAGGTTTCTTCTTGGGTTTTCGAGCCAGCTTAATGACCCGGTCCATCGTGGCGTCCGCGACATCGAAATGCTGATCCAGATTCCGCAATTCCACTTCCACATCAAGCAATTGCCGGAAATGAGTTGCCGCTTCCGGGTCGGCATCGACAAGCGACTGCAGCTCTCGCACCTCGCTGCGGGAAAGGCGACCTTCCAGCTCTTTCTGGACGAGCTCTTCGAGGCGACTCATGCCAACACCCCCTTGGATTCCATGCACTGGCGCAGCTGACCGCGCGCCCGGTAGAGCAGTGTGCGAACCGCCCCGGCCGACTTGCCGATCAGGCCGGCAATTTCTTCGGTCTTCTTCCGCTCCAGATAGTGCAATTTCACGGCCTCCGCAGAATGCTCCTCCAGTCCTCCCATGCAATCGCTCAGGGCCTGACGCCGCATCCAGATCTCCTCGTTTTTGCCGATCTCGTTCGCATCGACTCCGTCAAGGCGCTCGATGACCGACTTCGCATAGGCCTCGATCCGGCCTTTGTAGCGGTAGCGCTTGCGCAACTCTTCGCGAACCATGTTTCGAGCAATCGCCTTGAGCCATTTCCCGAATCCACGACCGATTTCATACTGATCAAGCGCTTGAAAGGCCCGAACGAAGACCTGCTGAACCACGTCTTCCCGCGCGCTGTAGTCGATCAGCATCGCATTGACGATTTTCAGCACTTCGCCCTGATAACGGACCACAATCTGGCGATAGGCCTCCACGTCACCCCGACGAATCTCGGCAATGATCTCGTCAGTCGAGAAGTCTGCGGCGTCGGGTTTCATGGACCACGATGGAATAGGAGACATGCTCACTTACGCCACTATGCCGCTCGATTCCGATTGTCACAGGCAAAACTCCCAACTCGGAGAATTTGATGAGACGCCCTCCTGCCTGATCCGTAAGCAAAAGTGTTAGCTCCGGGCGCAATCCCCGTCTAGCCTCCCGAC
Organism: Verrucomicrobiota bacterium; assembly: GCA_038749915.1. Classification (GTDB taxonomy): domain Bacteria; phylum Verrucomicrobiota; class Verrucomicrobiia; order Verrucomicrobiales; family DEV007; genus JBCDHN01. Next base: position 5,208 of record JBCDHN010000005.1, read on the forward strand.
GTCTCCCTCTCCATGTTCCTCCAATCCATCGCCAGCGCCTTCCCAGAATTCACCTATTCCCAAGAGGATTGCTGGAACACGATCAAGGAATCCCCGCTCTCCGCGCTGCTAAAACCGCGCAGTCTCACCATACTAGAGAAGATCCTTACCGGCGATTCGGGAATCGAGGAGCGCCACTTCTGCCTTGAGAAACCCGAGGAAGTTTTCCTCAAAAATGCGGGCCAGCTCAATCAGGAATTTGAGAAGTTCGCGCCGCTGATTTCCGGCAACGCGCTCCAAAAAGCACTCAAGCAAGCCGACCTCCCCGCCTCCGAAATCGACGCCCTTTTTATCTGCACCTGCACCGGCTACATTTGCCCCGGCATCACCAGTCACCTCGCCGAACAGCTCGGGATGCGAAGCGACGTCTACCTTCAGGACCTCGTTGGTCTCGGATGCGGCGCGGCCATCCCCACCCTCCGCAGTGCCGACGGCTATTTGAAGGCGAATCCGAATGCCACGGTCGCGGTCATCGCCGTCGAGATCTGCTCTGCCGCTTTCTACATGGACAATGATCCTGGAGTCCTCATTAGCCTCTGCCTTTTTGGCGATGGTGCGAGTGCCTCCATCTGGCGATCCCGCCCAAGCGAAGTCGGACCTCCGCATCGCCTCCAGAACTTCCAAACCGTGCACAAGCCTGAGGATCGAGAGAAAATCCGCTTCGTGAATGCCGAGGGCAAACTCAAGAACAAACTAGACCGCTCCGTTCCGCATTTGGCTGCTGAGACCGTTGGCGAGTTGTTCCAAACCGCCGGGCACAACGGCGATATTGATCAAATCCTCGCCCATCCCGGTGGGCGCGATGTCATTGAAGCAATCGAAGGAAACCTCTCGCATTTTCAGCTCAAGGAGAGTCGCCACATCCTGCAGAACTACGGCAACCTGAGCAGTCCCTCCGTCCTCGTCGCGCTCGAGCATCACCTTGCGTCCGAAGATCCCAAAGACCGGCTATGGCTCACCTCTTTCGGCGCCGGCTTCGCCTGCCATTCAGCGGATTTCGTTTGTTCCTGATCCGACTGTCATTGCTGTAAAATTCGAAATCCAAACCGTATCGCGGGTCTCCCGGCTCGCGCAACCCAACGGCTTTTAGATGCGCGGGCCAGAGACCCGCGTTACTTGTTCTAGATCGTGGAAACCATTCAAGCCAACCCCGACTTTGGAGACCAGCAAGTCCGTCACGACCTTTTCGTCTGCGAAGTGGAGCGCCGACTGAAGGCCAGCCGGAGATCTGCAATCGCCGAGACTCGGAAATCTTTGCGATGGTTGGCACACCTCAGAGTGCTGTTCTGGGCAAAAACGAAAGCTCCAGGAATTGCGAGCCGCTTTTCCAAATCTGAGCATTTTGACCCTGCGTGTTGGTATTGGTCAGCGAACCAATGATTTGATATGGCAGAATTTCTTTCAAAAAGCCTGTCCACCATTTGCGGGTTGTTTGCATTCGCTGCGCTTGCCTGCTTCGCGCTGGTTGGACTGTTTCAGGCTGGTTTTCTTGGACCCACCCAGTCAGAGCAACATCCGGTAATCGGATTCGGCATCGAGATGGGATTGAGCTTAGGAGTCTTGTCAGCGTTCATCTCTGGGATTGCCTGGTGGATCGCGAGAAGGTCCTTCCAGAGTTGAATTTCCGGTGCGGGCAGCCTTCAGCGTATGGGCAAGAGAGCCGGAACAAGACGATGGAGGAGCGAAGCATCACCAACGGTCTCGTGATCGGCCAGTATCGCGGGTCTCCAGGCCCGCGCAATGCAGGCTGTCCCCTTTCGCGGGCCGGGAGACCCGCGCTACGGCCTGCTTTCCAACTGAAAACTTTAGAACTTCGTGACTTCCGACGCCGCGCCCGTGTCTACAAATCTGACTTTCCAACCACTTTTGGTCTAGGGATCGTGGCGCTCGCAAGCGGGAGACGGAACCGTTCGCGGGCGCCACACTCTTGAATCGAAAATCGCAGTGGGATTCGTGCTAGGAAGTGCTATCAGGTTAGGATCATGAGCGCTGAACGTTTGCAAGATCTGGATGATGTCCTTCTCATGGGGCCCGGCCCTTCCATAGTTCCCGAGGTCGTCCTGAAAGCCCTTGCAACACCGACGCTTGGTCATCTGGATCCCCAGTTCATTGATCTGATGGATGAGATTCAGGGGCTACTGCGCAATCTATTCCGCGCCGACAGCGGTTTGTGCCTCCCGCTCTCTGGAACTGGTTCCGCGGGAATGGAAGCGACGCTCGTGAATTTGATTGAGCCGGGAGACCGGGTGCTGATTTTGAAGAACGGGGTGTTCGGAAACCGAATGGAGGACGTGGCAGGCCGACTTCGGGCCGAGGTGGAAACGATGGAGTATGAATGGGGAACCCCAGTCGTTCCTCAGGATCTGCGCGAAAAGCTGGCGAGTTCTGCTCCCTACAAAATTGTGGCAATGGTTCATGCTGAAACATCGACCGGAGTTGCGAACCCGGCGGAGGAAGTGGCAGAGATTCTGCGCGACAATCCGGCGCTGTTCCTGCTGGACTGTGTCACAAGCCTGGGAGGGATGAATGTGGACGTGGCCGAGTGGGGCGTGGATGCAGCTTACAGCGGCACGCAGAAGTGCCTTTCCTGCCCGCCCGGGTTGGCGCCGGTCTTCTTTTCCGACAAAGCGGTCGATGCCTTACGATCCCGCCAATCCAAGGTGCCCAACTGGTATCTGGATGTGACCATGTTGCTGAATTATTGGTCCGGTGAAAAACGGGTTTACCATCACACTGCACCGATCAACATGCTCTACGGGCTCTACTCCGCGCTGGATCTGGTGCTATCGGAAGGACTGGACGAGTCTTTCTCCCGCCATCGCGCAGCACACCGGCAATTGGTGAATGGGTTGGACGCGATCGAGCTGCAAATGCTGGTGAACGAGGGGTTTCGGCTCCCCATGTTGAGTGCCGTTGTCGTGCCGGAAGGAGTTGATGAAGCGACTTTGCGAAAACGTCTTCGGCAGGAATTCCGCATCGAAATCGGCGCCGGCCTCGGTCCGCTGGCCGGGAAAATCTGGCGAATCGGCCTGATGGGACACACCGCGAACCCAGAAAACGTTGATCGCGTGCTTGAGGCGCTGGAAAAATCGGTGTCAGAGTGAGCCTCGTCTCATTTAACCCCTTCCCTCTTTCATGATCCCATCGATTGCCCGAATAGTTGTCCTCTCCCTTGTCTGCCAGGTCGCCTTCGCAGAAACCCCGCCTCCCAACATCATCTTCCTGCTCGCCGACGATCAAAACTTTGATTCGCTGGGTTGCTATGGAAACGAGGATGTATTGACGCCCAACATTGACGCGCTGGCGGCACGGGGAGTGGCGTTCGACAATCATTACGACACGACCGCGATCTGCATGGCAAGCCGGGCGAACATCCTTACCGGGATGTATGAATACAAGACTGGATGCAATTTCGAGCACGGCGATCTGCCCGAAAATCTGTGGCGGCAATCGTATCCGATTCTGTTGCGCGAGGCGGGTTACCTGACGGCTTTTGCCGGAAAAATCGGGGTCCAGGTCGATGGAATCGGGCTTCCGGAATCCGACTTTGACTCTTGGGGAGCGGGTCCAGGGCAGACGAACTATGCCACGGCGAAGAACAAATCGATGGCGAAGTATGCCGAGGAGTATCCCCATTCCTCACGCTCGTATGGCGCCTTTGGCCGCGATTTCATCCAACGCGCGGTGGAAGAGGAGAAGCCTTTCTGCTTGTCGATCAGCTTCAAGGCTCCCCACATGCCGAAAACTCCGGACCCGGAGTTTGATCACGTTTATGCAGACAAGGTGTTCAAGAAACCGGAGAACTACGGTCGCGAATTCAGCGAACATTTTTCCGAACAAAGTAAGCAGGGCCGCCAGTATGAGCGCTTTCACAGTTGGGGCTACAGCGACAAGTTCGATGAAAGAATGCGGCTCTACCACCAGCAGATTTATGGGATCGACGTCGCGGTCGGGATGATCGCGGAAGCCTTGCAAGCGGCAGAGGTCGCCGACAACACGGTCGTCATCTATACTTCGGACAACGGCTTCTTCTGCGGTGCGCACGGATACGGCTCCAAAGTCTTACCTTACGAGGAAGGATCGCGTGTACCCCTCATCATTGCAGATCCGCGCCAGTCGACCACTCACGGCAAACGCTCCGCTTCCCTCACCGGAAACATCGACTTCGCACCGACTCTTCTGGAGCTGGCAGGCTTGAAAGTTCCTGACAACATCGACGGCGTTTCCCTGTTGCCGCTTCTTGAGACTCCTGAGGCTGAAGTGCGTGCGAATCTTCAACTCATGAACTTCTGGGGACCTGAAGCTGCCAAGTCATTCGGAATCGTGACTCGCGACTGGAAGTATGTGCATTGGTCGTATGAAGGAAATGGGATGACGGCGACTGAGGAACTGTTCGACATGCGTCGCGACAAGTTGGAGTTGGCCAACGCAGCGTTGAATCCGGAAAAAGGTCCCGCGCTCGAACAAATGCGGGCGCTCTATGACGAAGCAGTCTCCCAGATTGAAGCCAACGCCGTTCGACCCTCTCACGCCAAGTATGGAACGATTTTTGATCGCCACCAATCCTGGGACGCGAAGTCGCCCTTGATCGGCAAAAAGAAAAAACGTTAGAATAAGTGGAGAACGGCAATCATTGCTCATTTTCGCATGAACGTCATCAATTCAGGAAGAACCAAGGAACTCGAAAACGAAGTTCAGCGTCTTCGCGCGGAGCTGACAAAGGTCAAGGATACCCGCGACAAGTATCGTGCGGAACGGGATGCCGATCGCGAAGAGCGCGACAAATTGCGGGCGGCGGCGTTGTTCGCTCGGCCACCGCGGGGGCGGTTCGCAAGCCGCTTGAAAGGAGAAGGCATCGAAATCGGCGCGCTCGATAAGCCGCTGCCGGTTCCCGAAGGGGTGAAGGTGCGCTATGTCGATCGGCGCTCGCGGGAGGAGACGATGAAGGGTTATACCGGGAAACGCGATGACGTCAGCAAGTTCGTCCACAACGAGTTTGTCTGTAACGGAGAGAAGCTCGAGGTCATTGATGATGAAACCCAGGACTTCGTCATCGCCAACCACATGCTGGAACACTGCATGAATCCGATTGGAACGGTGAAAAACTTCCTGAGGGTGACCAAGCCCGGCGGCCTGCTCTTCATCACGCTGCCGGACAAGCGCTATTCGTTTGACTACAAGCGTCCCATCACTCCCTGGGAACACATCCTCAATGACTACGAAACCGACATCGAAGTCGAGCCGATCGAGACCTACGAGGATTGGAACCAATACGTGAACCCGAACGCCAAACCCGAATCAAAGTTCAAGAACCAGTCGAACATCCACTTCCACGCCTGGACCATGAACGAGATCGTTGAGATGTTCTCGCGCATGCAATCCGACCTCGGATTCCCGATCCACCTGGAGTCGGCGCTCCAAGCTGGCAACGAAGTGATTTGCCTGCTCCGCAAAGAGGAGTTCAAGCAGGAGCACTACGATCACCCGGGAGCGGTTTAACCGATCAACGGCAGGAGCGAGGTCATCACGCTCGCATTCTCATCCCCCCTGTTGGAGCAGGGACGGCATGAGCTTGGCGATGACGACGGCAGCGATCAGCATCAGAACCAGGGAAACATAGCCGAGAATCAAGCCGGTCAAAAGTTTGCCCTTCCCCTGATCCCCGCCTTCTTCCGAATTCATTCGAATCAGCGCGATGTGGCCCATGATGATGGCGGCCGGTCCAAAAAGGATCGAACCGAAGCACCAGAAGGTGACCATCGAGACGATTCCCGAGATGAGAGTCAACAGCGGTAACGGCCCGGGACCTCCTTCCTCATCGTTCTTGGTGGGCGCCGGAGCGGGCTGAGCAGGAGGAGCTGTTGGATGAGGCCCGGATGGCTGCGCAGGAGGAATTGGAGCTGCGGGAGCGGCTGGTGGAGGCGCTGCCGGATCTGCCTGCGGCAATCCATAAGGACTCTGGCTGGGAGCCTGAGGAGCGGGTGATGAAACGGGAACTCCGGAAGGAAGTTGCCCACCCGAGCCGGGCAATGGCCCACCTTGTGGCAACCCACCCTGTGTCGGCAGAGGCTGTTGAGGATAAGGCTGCTGGGGAGGTTGCTGAGCCGGAGGCACCGGTTGCCCCGGTGGTGGCGGAACAGCGCTCGGCGGCGCAGGAACTGGCTGCTGAGGTGGGGCCGGCTGGTTTCCTGCCCCGGGCGCGCCATCGTTGGCCGTCGGCAAATTCCCAAACCCGCTGGAAGGATCACCTCCACCGCCCGGCGCAGCTGGAAACTCGATTTTCGAGCTGCAAATGGGACACTGGACCGATGTTCCGTAGAAAGTCTCATCTCCAGAGACTTTCTGTCCACACTTTGGGCATGCTACTTTCAGTTCAGCCATGTCAGGTCGGGATCATGAGCGAAGAATCCGGTAGGAATCCAGCGGAAATTTAAGAAATCCGATGAATCTGACGCAAAAGGCGAATCCGTTGCCGAATCCCGGCCTTCAATCGGGTTAATCAGGGTGGTAACGCCATCCGTCCTTCGGGGAATACCAATGAGAGGTATCCTCCGTTCCCACAAAATACGTCACCAGAAATCCTCCGACCTCTTCGCCGGACCGAAATCCAATAAACGGGCTCGTGTTCGCCTGCTCAAACGTGTAGCTGCCGAGATCTTCCGGAAATTCGCCGGTTTCCAACTTTACCTCATAGGCATGGGCGACGATTCGCGCCGCCTCAGCCTGAACACTCGCCTGACGCTGCATCAATTGAATCTGATAGGGAATGACCGCCATCCCGAGCAAAATCGCCATCGTGGATGCCGCAACGCGACTGAATATCGCCACCGAAAACACCAATCCATTTCCCACAATCACGATCGCCCAATAAATTGCTCCCGCCAAATCGCCCAAGGTCGTGTAAGCGGCCTTTGCGCAAAAAATCTCCACCGGAACCAGTAACGCCAAAAGAAACAGCAAGAGAAACACTCCACTCAACGGCTTGGTCGGCGGCTTTTCCGGGCTCGTCTTTTTCTGATTCATCGTCTTCACTCCGTGACCCTACTGAAACGCAAAAATGGTTCAATCATTGCGTGTTCAGCAGAACATCTTTCCATCACCCTAACTGAACCAGAATCTAGGAAGGATTTTGACCATTCAAGCTCACAATCTGAGCAAAAATCCGCGCAATATTCCGCGCATCGTCGATTCCCCGGTGCGGAGTGCCCTCGAATGCCAGCTCCAGACAGCGCAGCGCTCCTCCCACACCCATCTTCTTTCTGGCCCCGACCGCGACTGAGAACTCGGCTTTCAGGTTGCGATGGCTACCCATGAACGGATACGGCACCCCATGAAAATCGCTGTCCTGTTCAAATTGCTTCCGGTCATAGTCACCCCAGGAACAGAAGTCGTAGTCCTCAATTGAAGCCAGCCATTCCCGAAACGGCTTCATCGCGGTGGGATAATCATCGGCCGCATCAACATCAGTCTGCGAAATGCTCGTCAGTTCGCGGCAAAAGTCTGTAAGAATCGGGTTTCGGACGGGCCGGATGAAGGCTTGAAACTCCGACTCAATTTCTCCGGTCTCCGAGTCCACCCCAACCGCACCAATCTCAATGATTTCCATCTGATTTCGCGGAAACGATGAATCGTCACAGCAAGTGGCTTCGACATCGACGATGACAGAATAAGCTGGCATGGTGTTTGAAAGTGGAAGGAAACGATCGCCCGGGGATCATTGGACAGCGCCGTGGAGTCGTGATTAGTTAAGGTTTCTCCTTACAAGGTTACACGCAATATCATTTTGATCGGCTTTATGGGTACCGGCAAGTCGACGGTCGGCCGGAAAATTGCGGAGAGCTGCAGTTTTGAATTTGTCGATACCGATGCGCTCGTGGTGGAGCTGGCAGGAAAGCCGATCACGGAGATTTTCAAGGAACGGGGTGAGTCCGCCTTTCGCGATTTGGAGACGCAGGCGCTGGAGAAGGCCGCCGATGGCCAACACCGGGTTATTTCAACCGGCGGCGGTATCATTCTGCGCGACGAAAACCGGGCCTTGCTGCAAGGCCACGGCTACTGCGTCTGGCTGCGGGCCAAGCCGGAAACCGTTTATGAGCGAACCTGCGCCAACAACGATCGCCCGCTGCTCCAGGGTGAGTCTCCACGGGAAACGATCGAGCGTCTCCTGAGCGAACGCGATTCGCTGTATCGTGAAACGGCCCATTTCAACGTGCGAACCGACGATCTGGTGGTCGAGGACATCTCCTACGGGATTTGCGAAAGCGCCTCGGTATTCTTTCAAGACCAAGCTGATTAGATCGTCTCCCCATGCCTGAAACCACGGCAGATTCCACGGAATTAAGGTCTTTGATTCGCGAAATCGCCCTCGAACTTGGCTTCGATGATTGCCGGATCGCGTCGGCCAATGAAGCCGCCCACGCCAAGGAGTTCCGCGAATGGGTCGCGAACGAATGCTACGGCGATATGAAGTGGATGGCGAAAAACGTCGATCGCCGGACCAAACCCCAGGTCGTTCTGCCTGGCGCAAAATCGACCATTGTCCTCGCCATGAACTATCTGGTCGAGGCGAAGGAGGAAGGGCGCGGAACCTTTGCGCGCTATGCCTGGGGAAACGATTACCACGATCTGATCGAAAAAAAGCTGAAGCAACTGAATGTCAGGCTCGAAGAACTGGGCGGGAAACAACGCTACTACGTCGATACGGGTCCGGTCCTCGAACGCGACTTCGCTTCCGAATCCGGCCTCGGCTGGAACGGAAAATCGACGGTCCAGATCCACCGCAACCTCGGCACCTGGTTCTTTCTCGCCGACATCTTCACCACGCTCGACATCGCCAAAGACGAACCATTCGGCGACCACTGTGGCAAGTGCACCCGGTGTATCGATGCCTGCCCCACCCAAGCCATCACTCAGCCTCATCGCGTCGATGCACGCCGCTGTATTTCCTACCTCACCATCGAACATCGCGGCTCGATTCCGGAAGAGTTTCGCCGCGCCATGGGTGACCGAATTTACGGCTGCGACGACTGCCTCGCCGTCTGTCCCTGGAACCGCTTTGCCCAGCAATCCAACGAAGCCCACTTTGCCGCCCGCGAATTCGTAACCGACTGGGATCTTCGCGATTTTCTCGCGCTCGATGACGAAGGCTTTCGCCAACTCTTCCGCAAAAGCCCGGTCAAACGCACAAAACGTCGCGGAGTCCTCCGCAACGTCTGCGTCGCATTGGGCAACATCGGAACTGCTGAAGACCTGCCTGCTCTCGAACGCGCTACCCAAGATACTGAACCGCTGATCGCTGAGCACGCAGAATGGGCTATCGCTGAAATCCGACGGCGCTCCAACGCAGGAGAATCGTAGGCTGTGCTGTCAATTGTTCCCCCTTTGTGGTAGCTTTTTCTGTCCAATGGAAGCCAAGCCATCCGAAAA
>JBCDHN010000006.1:0-14257 GCA_038749915.1 Verrucomicrobiota bacterium
CGTGTTTTGACCATGATCACGTCATTGACGCAGTCAGTGATTGACTTGACGGAGCCGTGAAGGTTAATCCTCGAATATGAAACTCCCTCTTGCCGCTCTCTTGTTCCTTTTCGGGGTCCTTCATTTCGCAGGCGCTGAAGCTCGTCCTAACGTTGTCTTCATCCTCACCGATGACCAAAGGGCTGACGCGCTGAGTTGCATGGGGCATCCGCACCTGAAGACGCCGCACATCGACCGGCTCGCGGCGGAAGGGGCGCTTTTCAAAAATCATTTCTGCACAACATCTCTTTGTTCGCCGAGCCGTGCTTCGATTCTCGGAGGTCTCTACGCACACACGCACGGGGTGACGAACAACTTTACCGATTATCCGCGCGACCTTCCGACTTTCCCGGTCAATTTGCAAAAAGCGGGTTACACCACGGCCTACATCGGCAAGTGGCACATGGGTGAGGATGACGACAGTGTGCGTCCGGGTTTTGACCACTTCGTGACGCACCGGGGGCAGGGGAAATATTTCGACAACGAGTTTCGCACAAACGACGGCGAGCGCGAAGTGGCGCCGGGTTATTACACGACTGTCGTCACCGACATGGCGATTGACTGGATGAAGGAGCAAGAAGACGGGGAAAAGCCGTTTCTCCTTTTCCTGGGGCACAAGGCCCCCCACAGCTTCTACTTCCCGGAGGAGAAGTACGAGGAAACCTTTGCCAAAGTTCGTTTTCCCTACCCTGACACCGCGTTCGAACTCGACGACCAGCCGGTCTGGATCACGCAGCGGCTGAAAACCTGGCACGGTATTTATGGTCCGCTCTTCGACTGGCGGAAGGACTTCCCTGATACCTCCGCCGCGGGCATGGTTGCTTTTGAGAACATGATTCGGGCTTACCTCGGAACCATTCTTTCCGTCGATGATTCGGTCGGCCGGATTTACGAATATCTCGAGGCAAGCGGCGAACTCGACAACACGATTTTCATCTTCACGAGCGACAATGGCCTCCTTGAGGGCGAGCATGGGATGGTCGACAAGCGGACCGCCCACGAAGGGTCGATTCGCATTCCTTTTGTCATGCGCTATCCCGGATTGGTTCCGCCGGAGACACCGAAAGTCATCGAAGCGCAAACGCTCACCCTCGACTTCGCGCCGTCCATTCTTGAGATCTGTGGAGCCGATCCCCTCCCGAAAGTGCAGGGCAAGTCATGGAAGAAGCTGGTCGCGGAAGGGGATTCCGATTGGCGTACGAGCTGGTATTACGAATACAATTACGAGGTCCAGTTTCCCTACACGCCGAACGTTCGCGCCCTTCGCACTGACCGGTGGAAATACATGCGCTATCCCCACGGCGACGGATCGCCGGACAAGCACATGGCGGAACTCTACGATCTGCAAAACGACCCGGAAGAACGCAACAACCTGATCAATGATCCGGAGCACGCCGGCCTCGTGAAGGAACTTCGTGCCGAACTTGACAGGCGCATTGCCGAAGCTCTGGGCGGTGCCGAAGACAAGATGCCCATGGACGAGGGCATTAAAGGGGAATTGCCGGAGGAGTCGATCCGCTGATGCGGATTACGCTTCCTTCAAATTCCAGCAGACGAATGTGTCGGCGGTCTGCGAGGACATCGAATCGACGAACACATCGGCATCGAAGTCGGGTAGCTCAAAGAGGCGCTCGCTGAGGTCGTCCGCATTTGTCGAGCCTTCGGGAATGATGACGGCAGAGGTGGGGCCATGCAGGGCAAAGAAAGTGCCGGGAAGGGGATCGTCTTCCGTGACGACTACCTCGACACGCCGAAGATTCTTCCAGGAGAGTGAGTCCATCGTCCCGTCCGGGCGGTGGCAGCGCACCTCGGTGTCGTTGACTTCCAGCACGTATTGTTCTTCTTCCGTCATTTCACGGATTATCGTTCAACCCGGTTGGGAATCAAGGGGTCGATCTGGAGCGGCGGGCCCGGCAAACAGCTGGCTCCGACGACGAGAATAATGCCGGAAATTTGTCCCGAGTTGGGTTTTTCCCGATTTCCTTCTCAGGAATCCACCCGTGTCGCGGTAGTTTGGCAACCAGCCTGACTTCCCACGCTTGATCTGGGTCGAGCCCGGCAAACAATACCCCGTTATGAAATCCCCCTTGCTGCCCATCGCCCTCGCGCTATTCTGCGCCTTTTTCGCAACAAACTCACTCGCCGATTCCCCGCCGAATATCGTTTTCTTCTTCGCCGACGATCAGACGACGAACACGCTGGGTTGCTACGGCAACGAGATCATTCAAACGCCGAACATTGACCGGCTCGCTGCGGAGGGGACGCGTTTTGAGAATTCCTTTGTCAGTCACTCGATTTGTTGGGTCAGTCGCACGACGATTCTCTCCGGACTTACTGGTCGGAGTTACGGGACGAAGGGAAATTGGGATTTGGCCAGGCCCGAGGCCGTGGAAGAACTCTACTCCGACATCCTGCGCGCTCATGGCTACCGCACGGGCTTTTACGGGAAGTGGCACGCGAAGATGCCGAAAGGCTACAGGCCGGAAGACCACTTCGATGAATACGAAGCAATCGGTCGCAATCCGTTTTACAAGCTGCAGTCCGACGGTTCCCTGCGCCATGAGACGGAATTGATCGTCGACCGCGGGATCGCGTTTGTCGAAAACCAACCTGAAGACAAGCCGTTCGCGCTGAATCTCTGGTTTAACGCCTGTCACGCTGAAGATGCAGACCGGCGGCCCGGAATTGGTCACTTTCCGTGGCCGCTGGCAGTCGACGGCATGTATGACGATGTGACCATCGATCCGCCGCGACTGGGCTCCAGCCAGATCTTCGAGTCGCAGCCGGACTTCCTCAAGACGACCATCAACCGCGAGCGGTACTTCTGGCGCTGGAACACGCCGGAAAAATACCAGACCAACATGCGGGCTTATTACCGGATGGTCAGCGGGATCGACGGCGCGATCGGTCGGTTCATGAAGGCGCTGGAAAAGGCGGGGCTCGCGGAGAATACCATCGTCGTGTATTCCGCGGACAATGGCTACTTCATGGGGAATCGCGGCTTTGCCGGCAAGTGGTCTCACTACGACGAATCCCTTCGCGTGCCGCTTATCATTCACGATCCGCGAATTCCGAAAACGAAACGCGGTCAAGTGAGCGATGCCATCGCCCTGAATCTTGATCTGCCGGCGACGTTCCTCGACTGGGCGGGGGTTGATGTGCCTGGAAGGTACCAGGGACGGAGTTTGCAGCCGCTTGTCGGAATTAACACGCCTGACGATTGGCGGACGGAGAGTTTTCACGAGCATTTTGCCGTGCGGCATCGAATTCCCGCCTTCGAAGGAATTCGCAACGCCGGGTTCAAGTATGTGCGCTATGTCGATGACAAGAACGGGGAGTTTCTCCATGATTTGAAGAAGGATCCGGATGAGTTGGTGAACCTTGTCAGGGATCCCAAGTATTCCTTCATTCTCCACCAGATGCGTGAGCGCACGAAGAAGCGCGTGGAAGAACTCGGAGGCCCGCTTGGCGGAAGACCCGAACGCGTCAAGTCCACCGTCCCGTACCCGGAAGCGTCGGCCGCGGTTGGAGCAAAACCCGGCAAAGAGGGATTTGTGAGTCTCTTTGATGGTCGCCGTCTCCGGGGTTGGACCGGCGATGCAAAATACTGGTCCGTCCGCGAAGGCTCGATTCTTGGTGTGACCGATGGAACGCTCGACCTGAACCGATTCCTCACCTGGCAGGGATCAACGGTGAAGAATTTCGATCTTCGCATGAAGGTAAAGATTACTCCTGGCGGTAACAGTGGCCTCCAGTATCGAGGTACGCCGCGCCCCGACATGGCGCTCGACTACGTGAGCGGCTACCAGTGCGATGTCGTCGCGGACATTTCAAAATACAACGGCATGCTTTATGAAGAGAAGGGCCGGCGCATTCTCTCACACACTGGCGAGAAGGTCATCGTCGACGAAGCGGGTCAGCCCTGGGTGGTTGGAAGTTTTCCCGTGAAGGAATATCCGCCGGGGCAATGGCATGACTTCCGGGTCCTCGTTGAAGGCAACCACCACCGCCATTGGATCAACGGTCACCCCACCGCCGATCTGCTCGATTTTGACGAGAATGGCCGCTCGCTGGAGGGCGTCCTCGCCATGCAGGTCCACCGCGGCCCGCCGATGGAGGTCGAGTTCAGGGACATCCGCATCAGGCATCTCCCCGATGACCTTGCCCTGAAACAACCGGAGGACCACCCAATCCCGGCACAAGCATACGGCGTTCGCCCCCAAGGCAAGTTGCCCAAGGGCTGGAAGCCGCCGGTCTACGGGGATCGCTGAATTAGCGGAGTCGCCTCCCCGGCACGGTTGAGGAGTGGTAGCAGTGGATCTCGATTTATCTCGGGATGCCAAGCTTGGTGAAAAGAATTGCGATGCAATGCCGGTGGTCGCTGAAGTTACTTTTTTCTGGTCGTTTCACGCTTTGTCGATGGCTCTTCTAGATTTCAATCCATTGCGGGTTCACCTCAATGAAGTTTGAATCTTGTTCGTTGTAAGTTCGTAATCGAATTTCTGCGTTCTCTTGAACAGAATTTTTGCTGAGGCGTATTTTTTCCCGTCACTCTTCAAGTAGTTAGTAAAGTCTTGAGGACAAAATTCTTGACCAGTCATTCCGACGGGTAGAGTCAACGCGGAATAACATTTAACCGAGCGTGGATTGTTCACCTGGTCACCCCTAACAAACTCGCTCTAATCAAAGTAATTCGTCATGAGAAAAATGATTCTTTCTGTTCTGTCCTTAATGCTCTTGCCCTCCGCATCGGTCCAAGCGTTTGTACTTCTGATCGACTACAACTACACGTCGGGTCCATCGACACTTGCGAATGTTACTGCGGTTGTCACGCTTGACGATTCGATCTTGGGCACTCAACCGTTCTTTTTCGATCGGAGCGCGTTTCCCGCCTTTCTCCTGGATCTCGAGGTCACCGTTTCGGGCGCTGATCCTTCTTCCAATGGCGCGTTTGAATTCATTGATTTTACCGGAGTAAGTTTCCTTACCAACGACGTTCTTCCTGCTGATCCCTCGCTCATGACGCCTTCCGATTTCCTGGATCTTAATTTTCACACAGGGAATGATGCGGGCCCTGCTAACGGAGTGCCGGGGGCAATCGATTTCAATACGCTGATGCTTGGCGATAACAGCACCCAAGTAGCAATCTCTGGCATCACTCTGATTCCTGAGCCAACCGCTGTGTTCCTCGGTTTCCTCTCCCTCCCGCTGGCTCTGCGCCGTCGCCGGAAATGAGAGGTTCGCGTTTTTCGGCAGGAGAACAAAGGACAAACTTTTTTGGGCAATTTTCTAACGAGTGGGAGTTGAGTGGGGCAGATGCGTTACCCCCGCCTACTTTTTCTCCTTGTTTTCTTCCATCTGGTCGTCGTTCGGCTTTTCGCCGGGAATTTTCCCGAGACGGAGGATGGCTTCAGGGCGTGGAACGATGTTCCCTTTGTGACACATGATTCCGGGCCCTTGGCCCTGGACGTGATCCGTCCGGCGGACAACGACGTGCGGGCGGCGGTGCTTTGCCTGCATGGTGGGTTCTGGGTGAAAGGGGATCGGTCCGGAATGTTGCCCGTGGCCAAGGATCTCGCCCGGTTGGGCTATGTGGGGGTGACGTCATCCTATCGATTGACGGGAGTGGCTCCTTTTCCAGCGCAATTGGACGACGTGCGTGCGGCCATCCGTCATTTGCGTGAGAACGCGAAAAATTACGGGATCGATCCTGACAGGGTCGGGGTGATCGGGTCTTCGGCTGGGGGGCACCTTGCGATGTTGTCAGCCACGCACCCGGACGTGGAGGCTTTGGAGCGTCCAAACGCGGCGGTGGGGATGGGGGCGCAGAGCGATCTCACGGCACCTCACCTGCAAAGTGTTTCGACGGGTTCCAATGCGGAGAACTGGAGGAAGCTCCTCGGGGGCGTCTATTTCGAGGATCCCGCCGCTTTTGCCGAGGCTTCCCCGCTGGACCACCTGACACCAGACGATCCTCCGGTGGCGTTGGTGGCTGGCGAATTGGACCATCCGTCGACGCGTGGAGAGAGGTTTCGCCATGCGGCGTTCCGGCTTGGTATCCCCACAGGACTTACTGTTGTACCCAAGGCACCGCACTCTCTTGTGGGCAAGCCGGAACACCGGGAGCCTGCCGTGGCGGCGATCAAAGGATTCTTCGATCTTTACCTTGGGTACGGAAAATCCGGATCCGTGGCAATCTCGATCGAGGCGACGGATGGTGTAGAACTCGGTCTCCATGCCATCTCGGAATACTGGACCCGTCTTGGTGGGGGCTACAACGGCTGCGAAGGGGCTCAATGGTGGAGGCCCGGAGAGGGAGCGGCTCCAGAGTTGATCTATGCGGCGCATCACGATGGGCTGCTCTTTCGTTGGTCGGAGGCGAAGGGTTTGAGGCTCTGGGAGGAGGGGACGCCTGAGACGAGCACGGTCCGCCCGGCAAAAGAAGGCGGCTTTTTTGCGGTCGAACAATCGACCCGCCGTCTTGTGAGGCGGGATTGGCCGAAAAATTCGGTAGAGATCTGTGTGGAGGATTTTGAGGGGATGCGATTCAACCGGCCGAACGATCTGCGCGTGCATCCGGTGGACGGGAGTATCTGGTTCACGGATCCGAATTTCCTTTTCCGGCAACGTCCGCTGGAGACGCAGGAATTGCCGGGTCAGTTCGTATTTCGCTACATGCCCGGCAGTAGTGGCGGAGTGCTCACGGCGCCCATTCGTGATCTGTCGATTCCCAACGGAATCACTTTCTCGAAAAACGGAGATGAACTTTTCATCGGAGACTCGAAAGCCCGCACCATCTTTCGTTATCCCGTCGAAGAGACGGGGGGTGTCGGTGATCCCGATAGGTTTGCCACTTTTGGAACCGGCGTTGATGGCCTGGCCACGGCCCCTGACGGCGCCATCTGGTGCGCTCTGCCGGATGCAGTCGCGATTCTTGGCCCCGATGGAGCAGAGAGAGGGCGCATACACTTGCCCGGTCGCTGCACGTCGATCGACTTTACTCAGGACGGGGAAAACTATCTCGTCGCTGTCACAACGAGGCAAGCCGCCCATGTGGCGCTATTCCGTTATACCCAATAAACAAGACCTCCATTCAAAGACCATGAAAGAAAACCTACGCAACTCGAAAAATCTGTCCCGTCGTCAATTCAACCATGGAGGAATTGCAGCGGCGCTCGCGGCCGGCGTGGGGCCGGCGCTTTCGCAGGAATCACGCGAAAAGAAAAAGCTCGGCCTCGCCGTCGTCGGGCTTGGGAGCTACGCCACAAACAACATCGCGCCCGAGGTTGCGTCGTGTGAGCATGTCCGGTTGGCCGGGGTGGTGACGGGGAGCCCTGACACGAAAGGGAAAGAGTGGGCCGCGGAATACGGCTTCGCCGAAGATGCGATCTACACCTACGACACTGTGGAAAAGCTGGCAGGCGATGATCGCGTTGACCTTGTGCACATCGTGTTGCCGAACTCGATGCATGCGGAATTCGCGATCAAATGCGCGGAAGCGGGAAAGCATGTGATGGTGGAAAAGCCCATGGCCATTTCCAGTGTGGAGTGCGAAGCGATGATCGCGGCGGCGAAGAAAGCGAACGTGCTTCTAGGCGTGAACTACCGGCTGCACTGGGAGCCGCATCACGTCAAGGCCATCGAAATGGTGCAGAAAACCCTGGGAGGCAACATTGCCTGCGGGAACTACGAATTCTCTTGGGGCTACGCAGGTGCCTTGTCCGGTCCGAACAAGGACAGGATCAAGAAATGGCTTCTCGACCCCGAGATGGCGGGTGGGGGAGCGCTCTTTGATACCGGGGTCTATCCGATCCAGGCCGCCTGCTATCTGTCCGGCAAGCAGCCGGTCGCCGTGCGGGGGATGGCAGCGAAGAAACACCCGGATTTGTTTCCTGATGGTGTCGAAGAAACGATGAGTTACGAACTGGTTTTCGACGACGGGTTCCAGGCACTATGCCGCGCCAGTTACAGTCAGAATTTCCACCAGTGCACGACGCTGGGGCCGAAGGGCAGTGTGGAAGTTCGCCCTGGCCTTCGCGAGAACGGCAGGCCCGGCGGCATCTACACGCAGTCCGCTGGTGGATCGCCGACTCCGAAATCGCTTTTCGTGAACAATCGGGAGATCAAGGCCAGGCAAACCCTGCAACAGGCCGCCCTTCTCGATGCCTTTGCCGCTGCGATCAAAAAGGGGGACATGAACTTCAAGACTCCCGGTGAAATGGGGCTGCGAGATGTGAGGATCATCGAGGCGATCTATCGATCGGCGGAAATCGGAGGCGCCCAGGTGGACTTTTGATGACTCTGGGGTTCCACGTTAGGTCGAGTGGAATGGTCACCAGGTGAAGATCTCCCCCCTTGCATGGGGCAGTTCCGCTTCGTTAGGCGGCCTCGGTATCAGTGCAAGCATCCAATCATCTCTCCTTTGTTTGCGAGAAGTATGCGTAAAAGCTGAAAATGATGGCGAAAGAGCAGATGATCGTCATGATCGTGCCGGGAACAAACTTGTTGTAGCCGCCCAAATCGATAAACACGAAATAGCCAATATCCAGAAATCCCCCAACGAGGGCGCTCACGAAGATAGCTGAAGTGTTCCCACGCCAGACAAAGAAGGCACCAACAGTGGTCACCAATCCAGCCCAAAGAAGGTTCCAGCCATGTTGATTGATGATGGCTCCGACTGCGTCCGGGTATTCTATGCTCTTGAGTAAGGCCGGGTCCACGCCGTCGGCGATTGCGGAAATGGCACTGCCCGTATCCTGCGAGATTGTCATTACGCCAGCAATGAAATGAACCAGACCCCAGATGATCCAGAGAACGCAGGAGATTTTAAGAAGAAGGGAACCTGTTTTTGAGTATGTCATTATGAATTATATTATATCAGAGTTTTAATCGCTTCGTGAATCTCGTCTTTGATCTTGTCGTCCGTGATCTGGCCCGTTCCGAAGTCAAAATTATCCTGAAACTCGGGAACGGATACTTTCGCCTGTATATTGACGCCAAAGTAAGGCGCCCCGAACTCGATTGCACCTAGAACTCCTGCTCCACCTCTTGGTCCCGGTGTTGCCGACATGACAATCATTGGTTTGTCCTGGTAGACCTTCTGATCAATGCGAGAAGTCCAGTCAAACAAATTCTTGTAGACAGCGGTGAACGCACCGTTGTGCTCTGCAAAAGAAATGATGACAGCGTCGGAGAGACCTATCTTGGAGAAGAACTCTTGGGCCTTTTCTGGGACGCCGTCGTCTTTTTCACGGTCCTGGCGATAAAGTGGCAACTCATATTCAACCAAATCCAGAAGCTCGATGTCGGCGTCCGGAATATGATCTTTTAGAATTGAACCTGTGAAATCAAGCAATCGCTTGTTTATGGAGTCCTTGTGATTGGTGGCTGCAATGGCTAATATTTTCATTTTTCTGTTCGTGAAATCAATTCTTTGTCACTGAAAAGAGGGTCAATTTCCCGGGCATAAGACGCTAGCCGCTCATGCCAGTCATGATTCCCTGCCAGCGTTCGCTCACGGTCGTAATAATCTTTTCAGCCTGCTGCAGTTGTTCATTCGGTTCATCATCTATATTCACAATCCCTGTCCCCCGCCAAAGGAGAGTTCGCGTGACCGGATGAATGGCGTCAAGGATTAGCGTCCCACTGGGATAGGCGGTATCATACTTTCTCGAAGTAGGTAGCCCTGGGCCTTCATATTCCCATCTTTTCCAGCTCGCGCTGGGTCCCGCATAACCCCATCGTCCCCAACCCGGTCCCCAGTCTCCGTAGTTCCCGCTCTCGCGGTTCGTCGTTACGAATGAAGGCTGATCCTCGGTTGTGAAATGGTAGGTCACAACTAGATCCGCACCTCGGCTGACTTCAGTCAGTCCATCTTTTACTAGTCTTGCCCTGATCGCCTTCCTTATGCCTTGATCTACGGTTCGGGTCTTCGCGTTGCTCTCCTTAGTGTTCAGGTAGCTGAATGATTTCACGGTCTCGAAGTCGAAATCCTTCGCGTAGTCGACCGTAATTCGCTGAGTGGTAGAACATGAGACAAGCGCGACTGTGACGAAGGCCGCAGTCGCACGCGAAACATTCTTCTTTAAGTACCCCCCTATGGATCTGATTCTGTAGGCCATTTTTCCGTCTCTTCTACCAGTCAAACACCTTCACGAATCGAAATCCAATTCGGTTTGCGTTGACGTTTTGATCCCGAGTAAATTCATGGGCGAACGCGAGTGCGAAATCGTTCCTTAAATCGTACTCCACAGATGTTTGCAGACTGTAGTCATCAAGAGATCCTCCGGTGGCAAGATCACGCCATCTGTGGGTTCCGGACACGATGAAGGTCCATCGGCCGGATTGGTAAACTACGCCAGCGCTTGAATAAATGATGTCATCTGCAGATCCTTCAAAGTTCCATAGAGGCGCAAATTCACCCATTAGCGTGAGGGAACGTCCATTGCCGAATTGAAATGTCTGCATGGCCGCAGCAGCCAGACCGGTTTCGTCGGATATGTCTCCTTCACCCTTGGCTTCGTGGACAACGCCAAACTTGTAAGTCAGTCCTGGCAATCCACTCATCTCAGTTCCCTCGAGCGAGACAGTAAAAGACTCAAATGACTCGGTGTTACTCGCTCCACCGTCCGACAAACGCTTTGGACCCCGAGTGGGACTGGATCCAAGTGAGTCAGAGAGGAAACTGGTGTCATCGAAAAACGTGCTGACACTTAATTTGTGCTTGCCGGAAGACCCCGAATCATATGTATATGAGCCTCCGAAGCCTACGCGCTCAATCAGCTCAATCTCCTTATTGTAGTCGTTTCCATACATTCCAGGCGTGACAAGAGACGCTAAGGCGTAGGACGGGGTGAATTTTCCTGCATGAAAAGCAAGGCGCTCACCGACGGAATGCTGCAGATATAAACTGCGAACGAAAAAACCTTCATCTTCGAAAAAGCGATCTCCCATTGGGGGGCGGAGGTCCTCGATCCTGAACTCGGAGCGGATCGAGAGCCGCTTCGTAAGGGAGAGCTCTGGAGAGGCGATCATTTGCAGGAAGATGTCATTTGTTTCGATGCGGGGGGCATCGGAATCGTAAAACCCGTTGTAACCGAGTCGGAAGATCACGTTGCCGCTGCTCCGAGGATAACTCTTGTCGTTTGAATCGAGGTTCTGCCCTTCGACGGAACAAGCTGCGAGTGCGCTGGCGATACATACCGACGCGGAAGTGAGCTTGGTAAGGAAACCTGTCATGTTCTGGCATCTTCTTGCGGGTAATCAGTGCTCCGTGCCTTTAGCGACTCGAGTGTCGTCAGGAGGTAACTCGTGGACAGGGATGGCTTTTTCTTGTTGATGCCGGGAATTTGTTCATAGAGGTCACTTTGATTCAGTGGCCCCCGATTTACATGCTGCGCGGGTCCACTGGGTTCGTTCCCGCCGTACGTTCGGCGAGATCGTCGATGCCATCACCGTCGGAATCAGCTTTGTAAGGAAACGTGCCTGCAGCGATTTCTTCACTGTTGGGTATTCTGTCGCCGTCAATGTCCTCGTCCGCGGAATCTTCGATACCGTCGCGGTCCGTATCCTCCCATCGATTCGGATCGTTCGGAAAACCATCAAATGCATCGTCCACTCCATCGCTGTCGCTGTCGATCGCTAGCGGAATCTTGATACCGATCCACTCCGACGAAGCGTCAGTGACCTCGCCCATATTCATTTCCATTACTGTGAGGTCGGCCAACTCGACCATGTGGTGAGGTCGCTGCTCATGGGGCAGCCCGATGTGATCGCCCGGACGCCAGCCAATGGACGTTAGATAGCGCAACGCCCACGACATGCTTTCGCGGTCGGTTACGGTGATCTGTGACTGCATCACCGTGGTGAGCCAGCCGCACGTTACAAGCGTTGCGATGTGTTCCTGGATTTCCCTGTCGGTGAAGTGGCGCCGCATTTCCTCCAGATGGTCTGGTGCCATCCGGGTCGGCAGTGGACCGGAATCACGGGCCACACGGAAGTAGGCCTTCTCAGCGTCCGTAAACATATCGGACCGTTCGAAATCGAACATCGCGTGGATCTTTGGAAGGATCTGATTCTCGAAGAACTCATAAGGAATCTCGTCAGATGGGAAGTCCTCTTCGATGGTGTCGAATACTCCGTAGGCGCCGTGGACCTGGCAGTGCGCGCACCCACTCGAGAGCTGGAAGATCAGGAAGCTTGCCCACTTGTCTTCGAGTGTTAACGCTCGGTCGAAAAAGTTGAAGTATTGGTCCATCTTGATCGTGCCGATGCTCGCGTCCCGCGTCCACTCCGTATCGAAAAAGTGACGATCGCTGAGAGGATACTTCGCGTTATCCTGCTGTTTTGGCTGGAAGAATTCGTAGTCGAATTTTGCAACGTCAAAGGGCGCTGTTGTTGGTGGAGGCAGATTCTCATCGTCCAGGCCTGGCTTCTTCCAACGGAGGTAGTCATCGCGGAAGTGATCAAAAGGGTCCTCGATGCCGTCGCGATCGAAGTCAAAGGTCTTGAGGGGAACGTCGTATCCGGTCAGGAAATTGACCCAATCTGTTTCAAAGTATGGGTTTGGCGCAGAAATGTCATCGCGTTGCCATTTTGCGTCGAGTTCCGCGAATGCCTTCTCGAGAGCTTCTCCTGCGAAGATATTCTTTCGCTGCTCTTCCGGCGCCCCGAGGTTGCGACCAGGCGTCCAGCCGACCGATCCAAGGTTTGAGCGTGCCCAATCGAGGGTTTTCTGGTCCGTCACAATGGGCGTAATCATGTCGTGTGTCACTACCGCGGAATTGACGGCCGTGAGATTGAAGAGTTCGGCGATCTGTCGATCGATGAACTGCATGCGGAGCATTGCATGGGTATCGGCGGTCACCTTGGTCGGGCGGGTGACAATCTGGCTCACATACTCAAAGGCGGCCCGAACGCGATCGTCTTCGATTGTCTCCACGTAGTCTGGCGCATAGATCGCGTGAATCTCCGACATCGGAATGCCAAGATAGGACAACTGATAGGCGCTGCGGGCCTGGTGATGACTACTCCCACTGTGGATCATCTGGAAGAGGGTGAGCTTCCACTTGGTCTCGGCGTCGAACATTCCGTCACGGTGGATCATCAAGTCCGCGATCAGGAGGCCGTCGTAGAAGTCCCGCAGATTGCTGAGGTCGATCTTGTGCCGATCGTAGTAGGTAGCGGTTTCAGTCCCGCTCTCCAGCTCACGGACACGGCGATCGGCAGCGCGTTCCTCCGCGGTCGGAGCTTCCCACCATTTGTCCCAAGGGATATCGCGAGCAGGCGGAGTAATCGGTTTCACGGTTTCAAAAGGCGATACCGGATGGTCGAGCACGCGCTTGAACATTCCATGACGTGGACTCACGGCGTAAGTAGGAATGCCTTGGACGGCGTCCCAGTGCTCGGTGACCTTGTCTTCGTCGTTGAAAGTGAATAGGTCCACGGCGGTATAGCCAATATCGCTACGCTCCGGCTTATCGAGATTGCGGAAGTTCACATGAGCCATGCCCCAGTCTCCGACGACCATGACCTTGTGAACATCAATCTCGACCGGGAACCTCTTGACGCTTTGGCTGAAAACCATGCCAATGCCGTCGTAGCCGTCAGGTGCCGCCGAACTGTGCTGGATGTAGCCGTCGGCAATGAACTCCGAGAGGGCGTCAGGAGACGGATTCGTAACAAAGGTGTGATAAATATCGATCAGCATCATCGCTCGCTCACGGCTCTTGGCATCAGGAGCAATGATGATGGTCTCAAACTCCTCCGTTTTTACATTCCGCTGGTTTTGCTCCTGATCCCGAGAACTTATGGGCTGATTGCTGACAGGATTCTGATGGTCTTGCCCGGCAGCGCAAAGCGCCATGCTTGTTATCAATGGTATTAACGCTAGGTTTCTACGATGTGTAAGCTTCATGATGACAATGAGTGATAAGGATTTATGTAATCTCTTTTGAAATTTCAGTGCGCGGATCGATCCAACTAGAACAGAAAGTTAATTCCGAAGGTTAATTCCCAATCGTTCCCATTGTTCGGCTCGACGAGGCCATAGCCGCCGACGTTGACGCTGATTGCCGTGCCAGTTCTTGAAAGGAAAGTCTTTCCCACAGTCAGCCCTAGAGGGATTTGCCACGCTTCATCTTCGGCGTTCCAATCATAAGTAATTTGGTTATTGTAACCGAGGAACCAAGGGCCGATCATTGATGTTTCAAAGTTATAG
>JBCDHN010000007.1:0-14064 GCA_038749915.1 Verrucomicrobiota bacterium
CGCAGCATCGGTGGTCAATGCTTCGAGCCATTCTTCGTCACAGTCTGGCTGCGCGCTGATCATGAAGTATTCTTCATCGCCGAGTTCAAAAATGCGGGCGCGGCGTTGCTCACTTTGCTGGTAAAAAGCTTCCACCGCTTCGAAGATTCCGTTTCCCTTGATCTCTGTGGTGCTTTGGCGCGGTTCCTCGTTTTGCACTTTGACCTGGGCATAGAACAACCCGCCGTCGCTTTCCCGAACGCCTTCGGTAAATACCCGTCCGGTCACGTTTTCGCCCAGACTGCTGGCGGTGACGAACAGATTGGCGAGCGGATCGGGGATGTTGAGAGTCCAGGCATGGGTTTCCTTCCAGGGACGAGTGGTCGCGTGAAGGACCACGGCTGCAAGCGCATCCTTCAGCATCAGATCGAGATCCGGCGGATACTGAACGGCCTGATCCATGAGATGCAGATAGTAGTCCACGTAGAGCCGCTCAAAACTGGCATGAACCGCCAACGCATTGCGCTCACGCACGAAATAACTACGCACATCAATGAGCGTGGTCGAATCCCTTGGATCGGGAGTTTCCGGCGCTTCTTCGGGACTGGAGTGAGGCTCTGACATCAAGCAGTCGCCGGTCCCGCGACTTTCGCAGCTTCCGCATCCATCACCTCACGGCGGAGGTTGAGCTTGCGGGTCCGCGCCCACCAAAGGACGATCGGGGAAGCCACAAAGATGGAGGAATAGGTTCCAATCAGGACTCCGATGATCAACGTGAGCGCGAAGTCATTGAGGGAAGGTCCACCAAAAACGAAGAGCGTTCCCACCACAATCAAGGTCGTGATACTGGTGAGAATGGTTCTGCCCAACGTTGCGTTCAGGCAGAAGTTCATCACGTCTTTGATGTCGCCCCGTTTGGTGCGCAATCCTTCACGAAGACGGTCAAAGACCACAATGGTATCGTTGATGGAGTAACCGGCGATCGTCAGCAAGGCACCCACCGTAATCAGGCTGATTTCGTGACCGAAGAAAATAACGAGTCCGAGGGTAATGGTTAGATCATGGATCACCGCAACTATTGCCCCCAAGGCAAAGGCCATCGATTCGAAGCGGAAGCTGACGTAGGCCATAATCCCGAGCAATCCAAGTCCCAAGGCAATCATCGAAGACCTCAGCATCTCGTTGCCGACGTTTGAGCCAACGGATTCCAACGAGGTATCGACCAAGGGCATTTGCAGCGCTTCGCGAAGATGATCCCTGGCGACGTCACCCTGCTTTTCAGGGACCCGGATGGTGTAGAAAACCGTGTCCGTGCCCTGGGGTTTCTGTTGTTGGACCTGAGGCTCTCCTCCGAGATCGATTGAACGCAGCGCATCCTGGATCTTGGGAACGGAAAGGTCTTCCGCAGATTGGATCGTGAGCAAATCACCTCCGCGCAGGCCAACTCCAAGAGCGGAATCTTTCTTCACCACGAGCAGGGAAACGCAGCTGACAATCAGGACCGCTGAGATCATTGCGGCTTGTCTCCGCTTGCCGAGGAAGTCGATGCTCCGCTCTTTCAAGAGCGACCAAAGGTTGATGTTTTTGAGAATGCCGGACGCCATGAGCCAGCCAAAACAAATCCGCGTCACCAACAAGGCGGTGAACAACGAACCGAACACTCCGATCATTAGGGTGATGGCGAAACCTTTGATGGTTCCGGTCGCGAACCAGAGCAAAATCGCCGCCGCAATCAGCGTGGTGATGTTGGCATCAAAAATCGCGGAGAAGGCCTTCCCGTAAGCGGCATCAAGCGCTGCCTTGAACGATTTTCCGGCTTTTTGCTCCTCTCGCAGACGTTCGTAAATCAAGACATTGGCATCGATCGCAATACCAATCGTCAGGATGATCCCGGCGATTCCCGGCATCGTCATGACAAACTGGAACATCGACATGATACCGAAGATAATGACGACGTTCAGCGCCAAGCCGATCGTGGCGACCAAGCCGGCGAAGTTGTAGTAAACGAGCACGAAAAGAAGTGTGATGGTCAAACCAGCAATCCCGGCATACATGCCCTGCCGGATGGTGTCCTCACCCATGGCCGGGCTGACGCTCGACTCTGATTCGATCTTGATCGGATTCTGAAGCGGGTTCTTCAGCTTCGTGGCCAGGTTCAACGCTTCGTCCTGATCAAAGCTACCCGTGATCATGAAGTTTGCGCCAAATACGCCATTGATGGACGGAGCCATGATGACTTCGCGATCGACAAGAATGGCCATGCGTTGTCCGACGTTTTCCTTTGTCAGGTTCCGCATCTTCCCATCGGCCTCGCCTTTCAACTGCACGTTGATCTGGAATCCTCCCGGGGCATAGCTGACACCGGCGTTGTTGATCATTTCCCCACCGATCGGTGCCCTGAGCTGAACGATCTCAGCCTGCTCGGAAATCTTCTCTCGAATTTCAGCGATGGAGCGATCCAACTTGGCCATCTGGCGGGCTCTTAATCCGCTTTCGTCCCCTTCATCCTCAATCACAGCAACCAAGATCTTCTTCTCCTCAAGCTTGCGTTCCAGAGAAGCGGTCCCGTAGGGCTCAACCAACTCAAAGCCGGGGAAAACCTTACCTTCGCGCGCCTGACTCACCAAAAAGGCTGAGGAAGTTTGGCCATCCGGATGAACGAGTGCCAACTCCAGCTTCGCCGTTTCTTCCAGTTTGCTTCGAATCAAGTCGCGCTCCTGTTCGCTAATCCCCGGCATCTGGAGCAGGATTCGGTCCGAGCCCTGAGGCGACATCGAGAGGTCGGTTACGCCGCCTTCGTCGAGACGACGCTGCAAGGTCGCCATGACGTCTTGCACGGCCTGTTCATCAATCTCCTTGTCCCCGTCTTTCTGAATTTCGAGGACGAACTGGGTACCGCCCTGAAGGTCAATCCCTTTGGGCATCGGAAAATTGAGGAAAAAGAAGAGAGTGAAGGCAGCCACTCCCAAAGTGAGAGCGGTTCCCACGATCCGGCGCTTCACGACCTTTTCGATCGCGAAGTAGGCGACGAACAATCCGAACAGCCCCAGCCCGATCCAAAAAATCAGCATCGGGTTGATCGTTTGGGCGGCTTCTTCGATCGGAGCCGTCGCAACTTCCGGAATTGAACCTTCCGGGGCCGCGCTGATCACCGTATCGCGGGTTTCGCCGGCAACCTCTGTTGTTTCTTCAGCTAATGCTTCGGTGGCAGATTCGGTGGTTTCTGTGACGGCGGCAGCACCGGCTTCCACCGTTTCGGCAGCGGCATCGGTGGTTGCTTCGGCCGCATCCGTTACCGCTTCGCTGGCCTCGGCCGCCTCCGCGGCAGCTTGACCAGCCTGAGCTGCGGCATCTCCGGCCGCCTCGGTGATTTGCTGGGTGAAGGCAAATGCCTGACTAAGAATTTCAAAGTCCATGATCTAGGGATTTAGTGGTGGGTTTGGTAAACCGGGGTCAGCTGGCTCGCAGCTTAACCTCTTCCTGTTCCGGCTCATCATCATTGCCGTCGTCATCCGCGCCATCATCGTCGTCCGAACCACCGTCACTTTTCGGGATGACCGTGGCGATGCTCGACTTGTCGAACTTGAGTTTCACTCCTTCCGCCACTTTCACGGTAACGGTCCCTTTTGAGTCGTTTTTGTTGGTAACAATTCCATGGATGCCGCCCGCACTGACGACGCTGTCTCCAACCCGCATTGCGCTGAGCTGCTCCTCCATCTTTTTGCGGCGCTGATTGTTGGGACGAAGAATCAAAAAATACATCAATCCAAACATGAGGATCATGGGAACCAGCAGACTGCCAATTCCCCCGGATTGTTGTGGAGCTGCAGGGGCTTCCGCGGCAAGAAACAAAAGATCTGAAAGATCGAAAAGCGACATTTTATAGGGACTATGAAGGTTGTGATTTCTCTTGCCCAGCACGATAACGCGACACGAATTCCTCCCGGAACCGGGCAAAAGAGCCGTCCTCGATAGCACACCTGATCCGACTCATCAAGTTGAGATAGAAATGGAGATTGTGCAGGGTCAAGAGCCGCATTCCGAGGATTTCGCCCTGATTCACCAAATGCCGGATGTAACCGCGGCTGAATTCGGCGCAAAGCGGGTGCGTATCCGGCGAAATCGGCTCGTCATCCAGCTCGAAACGCTTGTTGTTGAAATTGAGCGTTCCATCTTCGCTGTAAGCGGTTCCGTGGCGCGCAACCCGAGTCGGTAAAACACAGTCAAACATATCGACCCCGCGTGCCACCATCTCTACGAGTTGATCCGGCTGGCCAAGCCCCATGGCGTAGCGGGGCCGATCGGCAGGGAGAAAGGGGACTGAATGCTCGACCGCCCGCATCATTTCGCCCTCGGGCTCGCCCACGCTGACCCCACCAATCGCATAGCCGTGAAAATCGAGCTCCACCAGCTTCTTCGCACTCTCCTCCCGCAAATCGGCAAAGGTCGATCCCTGAACGATGGCAAACAACTGTTGCTTGGCCGGGTCCGCATGATCGTCAAACCAGCGCCGACAACGGGTTTCCCAATTCAGCGTCAGTTCCAGGCTTTTGGCCGCGTAGTCCCGTTCGCATGGATAGGGCGGACATTCGTCAAAGGCCATCACAATGTCGCTTCCGAGGTCCGCCTGGATCTCCATCGATTTCTCCGGGCTCAAAAACATGGCGGAACCATCCAGGTGACTCTGAAACCGAACTCCGTCCGATTCGATTTTGCGAAGCTTCGCCAAACTCCAAACCTGAAACCCACCGCTATCTGTCAAAATCGGCCGGTCCCAATTCATGAACCCATGCAAGCCACCAAACTTCGCCACCACCTCCGGGCCAGGCCGAAGCCAAAGATGATAGGTGTTGCCGAGAATGATCTGCGCTTCCAACTCAACCAACTCTGCCGGACTCACCGCCTTGACCGAAGCCCGCGTTCCCACCGGCATAAAGATCGGCGTCTGGATGTCGCCATGCGCCGTCGTCAAACGACCACGCCGAGCTTCGGTCTCGGAATCCGTCTGGAGTAGTTCGAACATATCAGCTGAGCCGCAACCTCTCCCGGCTTCCGGGTTCGAAGTCAACGCGAGATGCGCGTGCGGAATGTGAAACCGGTTTCCAGCCAGTTTGTGACCGGCAAAATACCGGTTTCAACACTCGAGCTATCTCAACGTTGCCATGTAAGCAACGACATCGCGCAATTCCCGCTTGCTCAGCAACGCCATCATCGGCGGCATCAGGCTGATGGGCGGAGTTTGCGTGGCGATGTTGGCCTTGTCGATCTTGTCAGTCTTTTTGCCATCCGCGCTGCGGATCTCGAGCCGTTTGTCGGTTTCCTTGCGTAGTTGGCCGGAGACCGTGGTGCCGTCTTTCAAGGTGACCGAAATCATTCCGTATCCTTTTGCGATGACGGCCGACGGATGCACCAGAGCTTCAAGCAAGTAGCGTTCGTCCTTTTCGCCAATTGCCTTCAAGTTGGGGCCAATCACGCTTCCCTTCCCGTCTTCTACCTTGTGGCAGCGGATGCACTGAGCCGCGATGTGAGTCATGAAGAGTTCTTTGCCGGCGCTGGCATCACCACCGTCAAGGCACTCCATCCACGCTGAAAGCGGATCGGTTGCATCGCGAGGATAGCTGGCTTCGATCCCTCGAGCGGCTGCGGCATCGAGAAGTTCGAGGTGCATCGCGACCTCGACGCCATCCTTGCGAAAGCGCCCGATCCACTCTTTCAATACCGCGTCTGCGGCGTCGGATTCGAGGCTTGTCAGGGTCTGGATCGCGTCTTGGCGTTCGAAAACCGACGGCGCATCCTCGAGCGTCAGCCGAAGGTATTCCGCCGCTCGATCCGGTTTGGTCTTGGCGAGGAATTGACTCCCACGGGTTCGCAATGCTTCAGACTCTGACTGCAAGGCAACCTCGATCGCCTCGGAAGTCGCGAGATTCTCGAGGGCGACGACGCGCAACGACGAGGGAGCTTTGGTGTTGCGGAGAACGGTGAACAAGGATTCCGGCTCGAGCTGAATTCCCAGGCTCTTGGTCAGCTCCAGCGTTTTCTCAATCAGGGCCGGGTTTTCCTCTGCCAGTAAGCTTTCGAGTCCGACGTTTTGAATCGCGGTGGCAATCGGCTCGGTTTCACGTTGGCTCAAGACCCGGCGGCGTCCTTCGACGCGATCCAGAACGGGTGGATCCGCCCAAATCGCGAGCGTTTCGAGCGCATGCAACCGCATCTCGGGTAGTACCTCATTGGGATTGGTCTTGAGCGCATATTTCAAAACACAGGCGGCATGCTCCGGCTTTCCCAACCGAAGATTCGCGTTGATGGCACGGCGGATCAACACCTCGCCACGGTGGGGAGGATCGTCCAACGTCTCGGCCAGTGCTGGCAACGCTTCAGGAATTCCGGCATCGTCATGGATGGCACGAGCAGCTTCGTCAACCGTGTCGCCGTGAAGCGCATAGAGGAAGTCCGCGACAAGAGGCGACCCCTGGCGACGAAGCGCGAGCGTGGCCGTGGTGTGGACCAGATTGAAGTCGTGATGATAGAGTTCAGCCAGTTGCTCCGGCTCAGCACAAGCAGCCAACCCGATGGAAACGGCGTGGACGAGATACCCTTCGTCCGCATTTTTGGCGCTGATACGATTGATGACATCGACGAGGGGCTCCACCGCTTCTTCAGTTGGTTGGCTCGCGAGTGCGATGGCCGCGTGCATCTGGAGCCGACGTGACTCCGCAGCCAGCAGGGGTATCAATGCCTCGCCTGACAGCGTGCCCGGTGGAAGATCCCCAATGGCTTTCGCCGCCTGAGCCTGAATCTCAGAATCCGAATCCGCTAACTGGCTGGTTAGGGTGGTGATCGCCTGAGCATCTCCTGCGCGGGCCAACTGACCCAGTCCCCAAACCGCGTGAATCCGAGCAAGCTGTTGATCGGAGTTGGACAAGGCGGCGTCCAACAGTCCCCGTTTATCGCGCTTCACGATTTCGAACTGGACCTTGAGCCGAACTCGTTGATCGGGATGCCCGAGAAACGTGACTAACTCGTCATCTGAGAACAGCTTTGCATCTTTCGCAATCAGGGTCTGGGTTTCCGCTCTCCGAGGGTCTCGATCCGCGACGTCAATCCGCCAAACGGCACCGGACTGGTTCAACGGATATCCGTTCGCCCAATCGGCCGCGTAGATGGCTCCGTCCGGCCCAAAATTCCAACCGATCAAGGCATTGCCAGCGGCGATTTTTCGAGAGTTCACCATCGCAAAACTGGCACCGGCAGGCTCAACCTGGAAGGCCCACTGCACGCCTTTGGGCGCTTCTGTCATGAAAAAGGTTCGCTCCCAGCCAGGCCCAAGGGCAGTGCCGGGGTTGTAGACAAAACCGCACGGACCATCCTTGTAATTGCAGATTGGAGCGATGGTATAATAAGGGCGGTTTTCGGCATCAGCCGGCTTCCACAAATTCTCCGCCGTCCACGGATTGTAGCCACTGCCGCGATACTGATAGTTACAACGCCAACCGGCGTCCGAGCCTTTCACGATGTAGACAAAGCGCTCCATCTCACCCGGCTGATCCGAGTCGTTATCGACCCCGAACAGATTGCCATACTCGTCGAAGGCGATTTCCTGAACATTACGCAGGCCATAAGCAAAAACCTCGTAATCGCTCCCGTCCGGATTACAGCGCATCACGCCGCCTTGGTTTGGATAGCCCGGCAGGCCCTTGTCACCCACTGTCCAGTAAATCTTGCCGTCAGGCCCTTCTCGCAATCCATGCATGTCGTGACCGGCATAGGCAATGTGCATCCCAAATCCGGTTGCCATGATCTCGCGAGAATCAGCTTTCCCGTCTCCGTCGGTATCCTTCAAGCGCCAAACATCCGGAGCAATGGTTGAGAAAACTTCGCCTTCGTGCCAGAGCACTCCTGCCGCGATTCCCGTCACCTCCGTCTGAAAATTGTCCGCGTAAACCTGGATTTGGTCGGCAGTGCCGTCGCCATCGGTGTCTTCCAGCAAATGGATTTTTTCGCTGAGAACAGTGAGGTCCCGCCAATCATGAGAACCATCGCCGTTTAAATCCGCAACGCGTCCTTTGTTTTGCTCAGATAGCTCGGGCGCCAATCGTTCATGATAAAAGGCCCGCTTGTCATCGATTGTCTCAAACCCGACTTCGTCTTCAATCCAGTCACGGTTTTGGCGGATATCGAGATCCTGGGATTTCCGCCGCTGGGTCTGGGTGACGTAGGCCCGCCCTTGATTATCCAAGCTCACTGCGACCGGATCCGGCACATTGACATCGCCACTCCACTTCTCGAAAATCAGTTCGTTGTCCTGACCAAAAGCTGAGGGGAAACTACCGAGCGAACCAAGTAGGGAGAAGGAAACGAAGATACGGAGACACATAGAGTCGAAAGCGGGAGTTTTTTGAGAGAAACGCGGACCGCGACCACGCCGGATGCGGGATTCGTCGATCAGCGAAATCAGATCTAGACCATGAACTGGCGAAGTGCTTCCAAATTCTTCTGCTCGTCGAAGATGGCTGACACTTCGGTTTCAAAGTCCTGAATCACTTCGCTTTTGATGCGACCTGAGGAAGACTTCAAAACGAGTTCGTAGTTCCCGGATCGAAGAATGTACTGCTCGATGACGGACTCCTCCGCGTTGAGAATCCAATATTCGCCAACACCATTGGCGGCAAAATCCTCAAATTTCACCCCGCGATCACGCTCCTCCGTCGACTCGGAAAGCACCTCGACCGCGAGATCAGGAATCGGAAACTTCAGGGTATCGGGTTCCAACTTGGCGGTTTTCTCGCTTCCAAAAAACACGATATCCGGTTCATAATCGTTTCGCGGAAATACGCAGAGACACTTCTCGACCTTCACGGTGCCGAGTTGGCGGAGACTGACAAAAGTTCGCATCAGTGTCGCAACACGCATAGTCACGTCCAAATGCCGGTTCCTTGCCGGCGAATGCAGAATGACCTCTCCATCGATGAATTCCACCTTCTGCTCCGGGGTCATCTCCGCGTAAAATTGAGTCCGCTTTTGCCGCTCCGACTCCACCTGCTGCTGAAGCAAGCCCACCACTTCCGGCAATCGCGGAGAATGCCGGATTGGTTCGATCAATGCTTCGAGGGAATCCATCCTCACAGCTTATCATGATTCGCCCTTCGGTCAAAACGCCGAAACCTTGCCGCTTGCATCTCTTTGACCTCTCGATTTGGTGCAACCATGAAAACCCCGATTCTTGCTCTCTGTCTTTCACTTGGTTGGCTCGCTCATTCTGCGGCCGAAGGAGAAACGAACTCCATCTTCACTGGAACCGACTTCACTGGTTGGATCATCCCGAAGGGCAATGACGAGAAAAATTGGTATCAGGCGGCAGATGGCGAGCTGAAAATCCAGAGCGGACCGGACCAAAAGGGTTCGGTTCTTTGGACCGAGAAGTCTTATCGTAACTTCGTGGTCGACCTGGAATTCAAATTTGGCGAAGGCATTATCGATTCCGGCGTTCATCTCCGGAATAAAGACCAGATCCAGATCGGCATTTCCGGCTCTTTGAAGCGCGACATGACTGCGTCTCCCTACATTCCTGGAAAAGGCTATCCGGTTGAAGCGGAGGGTGTTGCCGAACTACTCAAACTCAATGACTGGAACGCCATGAAAATCAAGGTTGTCGGCAAGCAATACACCGTCTGGCTCAACGGGAAGCAGGTGATGACCTATGAATCTGATACGGCAATCGAAGAAGGCCCAATCGGCCTTCAACTTCACGCCAAACGAGACATGGCCATCACCTATCGCTCGATCCACTTGGCCGAACTCGACTAGGCCATCGTCTCATTTGAAGCATTGGGCAGGTTCGAGCATCGTCCGGGATCAACTGAGGCTTGCGTCCAAAGGGAAAGAACGCTCAGACTCTCACCGTGAAGGGAAAGCGCTTTTCCGCGCACTCCGAAACCGTCCATGAAACCGTTTTTACGCTCGCCCAAACTCCCGACTCGTCGCGCCGGCATTTCCGGCTGGGGCGTGCTGTCCGGAATCGTGGGTTTGGCCGCAGCGTTGACGTTTTTGGGGCTGAATTTTTCGGGGGTTGGCGGAGGCGGAGATTCCAGCGACTATCTCACCGCAGAAGTCATCAACGGCCCCTTTCTTCACGAAGTCTGGGAGCGGGGTGAGTTGGAAAGTTCCAACAACGTGGAGGTTCGATGCGAGGTCAAAGCGTCGGGCGGCGTCGACATCATCGAGATCATTCCGGAAGGGACTGAAGTCGAAAAAGGCGATTTTCTGGTAAAGCTCGATGATTCCACGCTGCAGACCGAACTGATTCAACAGGAGATCATTTGCTCCAACAGTGAATCCGAAGCTCAGGACGCAGAAGCGGCTTTCGAGGCCGCCAAGTTGGAACTCCTCGAATATGAGGAAGGCACGTTTGTGCAGGAAGAAGAGCAGTTGCAGAGTGAGCAGTTCGTTGCCGAAGAAAATCTGCGACGGGCGAGGGAGTATTTCAGTTACAGCGTAA
This sequence comes from Verrucomicrobiota bacterium, assembly GCA_038749915.1. Classification (GTDB taxonomy): domain Bacteria; phylum Verrucomicrobiota; class Verrucomicrobiia; order Verrucomicrobiales; family DEV007; genus JBCDHN01. The sequence continues at coordinate 10,475 of JBCDHN010000007.1, forward strand.
CGATGAGCCAGCGCGGCTACATTTCCGATGTCCAGTTGGAAGCAGACAAGTTCGCAGTGGCCAAAGCGCAGAAGGAACTGGATGTGGCTCAGACAAAACTGAAGGTCCTGCGGGACTATTCCAAGTTGAAGCAACTCACCCTTCTCAAGGCCAACATCAAGATGGCGGAAGGCAAACTCAAGGCCAAGAAGAAAACCTGGGAACTCGACCAGCATCGCCTCGCGGAAATCCAGGACCAGATCGCGAAATGCACCATCGTGGCCCCTTCGGCCGGACAAGTGGTCTATGCCAATGACAATGAACGGCGCGGGTCGAGCGGCGACCTTCTGATTGCCGAAGGAAGTCCGGTTCGCGAGCGCCAGGTCATCATTCGGCTTCCGGACCAGGACCAAATGAGCGTTGTCGCCAAGGTCCACGAATCGCGAATCAATCATCTTCGTCCCGGCATGGATGCTTCGGTCACTCTTGATGCCTACCCGGATGAGAACCTCAGTGGCAACGTCGCCAGTATCAGCGAATACCCGCTCCCGACCTACAACATCTACATGTCGCATGTGAAGGAATACGAAGTCGGGGTTGAAATCGCCAACTCGCTTCCCAATTTGCGCCCGGGAATGAGCGCCGAAGTGCGCGTTCAAATCGCAAACCTCGAAGATGTTCTGCAGATCCCGATCCACGCCGTGATCGAACGCAATGAACGTTTCTTCTGCGCCGTTCCTTCTTCCGGTGACACCTTCGAAACTCGGGAAATCCAGATCGGCCCAATCAATGAATCCAGCACGGTGGTTACCGGCGGGATTGGACTTGGCGAAACCGTCGTCCTGAAGTTTCCCGGCCTCGAAGAGGAACTCGACTTGCCGGAAAAGGAACAACCGAAATCAGACGAAGTGGCGGAATGACAGCGGTCGCGCTGGAAACCGTCGATCTGCGCAAGGAATACCAGCTCGGCGGCGAAACCGTGGTCGCGTTGCGAGACGTTAGCCTCAAGGTCGAGCGCGGTGACTACGTCGCCATCATGGGCCCGTCCGGCTCCGGCAAAACCACGCTGCTCAACCTGCTCGGCGCCCTTGATCAACCGAGTTCCGGCCATTACTACATCGCCGGTGTAGACGTCGCAACTTTGGACGACAACGCCCTCTCACGGATGCGGGGCCAACACATCGGGTTCGTCTTTCAAGCCTATAACCTGATTCCTCAGCTTAACGTCATTGAAAACGTCGAGTCACCACTCGGATACCGCGGTGGCGGCTCCCCCGAAGAGCGCGAACGCTGTCGCCAACTCATTCAGGATGTTGGCCTCGGCAAGCGATTTGACCATCGGCCCAACGAACTCTCCGGTGGTCAACAACAGCGAGCTGCCATTGCCCGCAGCCTCGCCAACGGCCCGGATTTCATCTTGGCTGACGAGGCCACCGGAAACCTCGACTCCAAGACCACCGAGGAAATCCTCGCCCTTTTCGACCAACTCAACGACTCCGGCGCCACCATCGTCATGGTCACTCATGAAGATCACGTCGCCCAACGCGCCCGCCGCATCGTGCGCCTCCTCGACGGCGAAATCGAATCCGACGAGCGCCATCGTGAAATTCCCCAACAATCGTCCACCCCTAACCAATCCACCACTTCCTCCTCTTCCACACACCGAAGTCTCCCGGCACTTTTCCGGCTACGAGACCTCCGCGTTGGCTTCAAGAGCCTTCTCGCTCATCCCTTGCGTTCCCTCCTCACCGTGCTCGGAATTTTTGTTGGCGTTGCCAGCGTCATCTGGCTGCTCGCGATCGGTGAGGGGATTTCTCAGAAGTCCCAGGCTCAAATCCAGGAACTCGGCGCTGATAACATCATCCTTACCTCGACTCCCCCGCCCTCAGAAGAACTGCGCGGCCGGCGCGTTGCCGCCTATGGCCTGACCGAAGAGGATACCAAGATGCTGCGAAACTCCATTCCCAGTGTGGAGATGGCGATCCATTTCGCACGGCGTACCGGACATCAGATCCGTTACCGTGACCAACTTGCCCGCACGGAAATCAACGGCTGCGCGCCCGATTACAAAGAGCTCTACTCCCTCGAACTCGCCCGCGGTCGATTTCTGACCGAAGCCGACGGCGCCGCCAAAGCCAAGGTTTGCGTTCTCTCCCAGGAACTAGTCGACGAAGTCTTTCGCCACGAAGATCCCATTGGCCGCAGTGTCAGGATTTATCGCGAATACTTCCGTGTCGTCGGAGTCATCAAATCCCGAACCGAAGTCGAATCGATCCGCGGAACGGTGCGCGGTCAAGACTTTAGCGATAACTCCTACATCCCGCTCGAAACCTTCTGGTCGGTATACGGCGACTACTACACCACCGGCAACAACGGGGCCCGCGGGGTTTCCCAAATCACCCTCCGCCTCCACGATCGGCAGGACGCCATCGCCACCGGAACCGCCGTGACAGATGCCCTCGAACGCAGCCACCTTTTCACCGATTTTACCGTTGGCGTGCCCATGGAACTGCTCAATCAGGCCCGCAACACCAAGCTCATGTTCATGGGGATGATGGGCATGATCGCAGCCATCTCCCTCGTCGTTGGAGGCATCGGCATTATGAACATCATGCTCGCGAGCGTGACTGAACGCACCCGCGAAATTGGCATTCGCCGAGCCCTTGGCGCCCGACGTCGCGACATCAACCGCCAGTTCCTCATCGAAACTATTCTTCTATCCGTCGGCGGAGGAATCAGCGGTATCCTCGGTGGACTCACCTGCGGCAGCCTCATCGCCACGCTCTTCTGGCTCATCGGAATCCTGTTTCCCGAAATGCTCACGGCCATGCCCGAAACGGTCCGCGATATCGAACCGATCATCCTCCCATGGTCGATTCCCCTCGCCTTCGGCATTTCGGTCGCCGTTGGAGTGATTTTCGGGCTCTATCCCGCGCGTCGCGCTGCCGCGATGAATCCAATCGACGCCTTGCGGCATATTTCATAGCGCCAGTAGCCGTTGGAATTCCTCGGATTGTCCCCGCTAAATCCGAAAGATTCACCGTTCTTGCCCGTGTTTTCGGGAGCATGACGACTTCCACCTCCCAGGATCGCCGTAACTTTCTCCACTCCGCTGCTGGGGCGACCCTTGCATTGCCGATGCTCGAGTCCTTCGCGGCAGCACCGGCTTCACCAAACACCAAAGCCGAACGCCTTGTTTGCGTGGGTTCCTATCTCGGCTACCACCAGCCCGCCTTTTTCCCAAAAACGACCGGTCGCGACTACGAAACGAGTGAGCTCCTCCAACCGCTGCAAAAACACCGCGAGGACTTCACCGTGTTTTCCGGGCTCGATCACCGCGCCGGAAACGGTCATGGCAACTGGCCCAACTTCCTGTCCGGTCAACAGTCCGGTCGCTATTCCCTGGACCAGATCGTCGCCGACCAAATTGGCGACCAAACCCGCTTTGCGTCCCTGCAATTGACCGCAGGCAAGGCGAGTCGCCCGATGAACTTTACCAAGAGCGGGGTGACTCTTCCCATGATTGATCGCCCCAGCGTGCTCTTCGAAAAGCTGTTCGCCTCTCCCGAAGACCGCGCCCGCCAGCAATACCTGCTCGAAAGCGGAGGGAG
>JBCDHN010000008.1:0-13906 GCA_038749915.1 Verrucomicrobiota bacterium
CCTGGCAATCCTCTCTCTCGTAGTTATGAGCCTCTTTCTCGGCAGTTGTTCGAGCCCTCCGCAGACTCAAACCGGGCTGGCGAGTTGGTATAGCGTGAGGACGAATTATGGACGCGAAACGGCGAGCGGCGAACGCTTTCGGCAAATGGCGATGACGGCCGCCCACAAGACGTTACCGTTCGATACGATGGTGAAGGTCACCAATCTGAAGAATGGGAAGTCTGTAAAGGTGAGAATTAACGACAGGGGGCCTTATGTGGAGGGGCGAATCATCGATCTTTCGAAAGGCGCCAGCCGCCGCATCGGGATGACCGAAGACGGCGTGGTACCGGTGAAGATTGAAATTCTAAAATGATCAGAACTGCAGTTCTTCGCCGTAGACGTGGCGCGCAGCCTGGGCGACGTCTTTGTCTCCGCGACCGGACATATTGGCGATGATGATTTCGTCTTTGCCCATGGTTGGGGCGATTTTGGAGACGTAAGCCATACCGTGGGCGGTTTCCAGTGCCGGGATGATGCCTTCGATCGAGCTGACGTCCTTGAAGGCTTGAAGCGCTTCGTCATCGGTCGCGAAATCGTAGTCGATGCGGCCCTGCTCCCGGTAAAAGGCGTGCTCAGGACCGACGGCGGCGTAGTCGAGGCCAGCTGAAACCGAGTGGGTCAATTGGATCTGGCCATCATCATCGGCCAACAACCAGGTTTTGGTGCCTTGCAAGACCCCGAGTTTTCCGCCCTGGAACCGGGCCGCGTGCTCGCCATCTTTGATGCCATGGCCGCCGGCTTCCACGCCGACCATTTTGACCGACTCGTCCTGCAGGAAGGGGTGAAAAAGACCGATCGCGTTGCTTCCGCCACCGACACAGGCAACCAGCAAATCAGGAAGCCGCTCTTCCCGCTCGAGAATTTGGTGACGGGCTTCGACGCCGATCACCCGGTGAAAGTCGCGCACAATCATCGGGAACGGATGGGCTCCCAGCGCGGAGCCGAGAATGTAGTGAGTATCACGGGGATGAGCGACCCAGTCGCGCAGGGCTTCGTTCACGGCCTCTTTAAGGGTACGTTGTCCGGCGGTGACGGCGCGAACCTCCGCGCCCAGAAAACGCATCCGAGCGACATTGAGCGCCTGACGAGCCATGTCGATTTCGCCCATGTAAACGATGCATTCCAAACCGAAGCGCGCGCAAACCGTCGCCGTGGCCACGCCGTGTTGGCCGGCACCGGTTTCGGCGATGATCCGTTTTTTCCCAAGCCGCTTGGCCAAAAGCGCCTGACCGAGCGCGTTGTTGATCTTATGGGCACCGGTATGAAGCAGGTCCTCGCGCTTGAGGTAAATTTTCGCGCCACCCAGCTTTTCCGTCCATCGTTCCGCAAAGTAGAGCGGCGTGGGCCGACCACAGTAGTTGTGAAGCAACTCATCCAACTCCGCCTGAAACTCAGGATCGTTCTTGGCAGCTTCGTATTCTTCCGTGAGTTCCTTGAACGCGGTCATCAGGGTTTCGGGAACAAAAACGCCCCCATAAGTGCCGAAATGGCCGTGTGCGTCGGGAACGGTGGCGGGATCAATCGTAGCGGTTGACATGGGCGGGCAAACTAGGCTGCCAATGGTTACGCGTCAAACCTACCGACAGATATGGATGGAAAGTTGATCTTGCCCCGTCTTCCTGCTGTTAGGAACCGTAAGGTCCATCGTCCAAAGAACGCTACCAATCTCGCTACCATGAAATCCTCGCTTCCCGCTCTTCTATCATTCCTCACGTTGCTCACGATTTCCACCCCGGCCGCGGATTGGCGGGAATGGCGTGGGCCCAACCAAAACGGAGTCGCCGAATCCGGCCAAACACCTCCAACCAGTTGGAGTGAGTCGAGCAACGTCATTTGGAAGGCCGACATTCCGGGCCAGGGTCATTCGTCGCCCACCCTGGTCGGTAATCGGCTCTTCATCACCGCCGCCAACAACGCCGACCAGACGCAATCCGTGCTTTGCTACAGCCGCGATTCAGGAGAGTTACTTTGGCAAAGAACGGTCGCGAAGGGTCAGTTCGCGGAGAAGATCCACAAAAAGAATACCCAGGCCTCCCCCACCCCTGCAAGCGACGGCGAGCGCGTTTTCGTGACCTTCAACTCGGGTGAGGTGATCTATGTCGCGGCCTTTGATTTGGAAGGGAACGAACTCTGGAAGAAAAGCGCGGGAGACTACAAGTCACAGTTCCCGTTCGGTTATGGTGCCTCACCAATTCTCTACAAAGAGATGGTCATTGTGACGGCGGAATCCAAGTCCGGCTACATCGCCGCCTTTGATCGCAAAACCGGTTCCGAAGTCTGGCGAGCTCCCCGCAACAAATGGACGTCCTACTCCACGCCGGTCATCGCCAACCTAGCAGGAAAGGATCAACTGGTCCTCAGCGGAAACAACCGGATCACCAGCTTTGATCCCAACACGGGCAAGATGAATTGGGAATCGCGCGGCTCGACCAAAAGCACTTGTGGAACTGTGGTTTGGGATGGCGATGTGGTTTTCGCGAGTGGCGGTTTTCCGGGGAAGGAAACGGTGGCGATGAAAGCCGACGGAACCGGCAAGGTCGTTTGGAAAAACAACACCAAGGTCTACGAGCAATCGATGCTGGTTCATGACGGTTATCTCTACGCGCTCGACGACAACGGAATTGTCTATTGCTGGAGTACGAGCGATGGCAGGACGATGTGGCGCGAGCGCCTGGGTGGTCCGGTCAGCTCTTCACCGATTCTGGCAGGTGGACTGATCTACGCTTCCAACGAGCGAGGCCAGACGTTTGTCTTCAAGCCCAATCCGAACGAGCTGGATCTGGTCGCGACCAATCAGCTCGGCGATGACATTTTCGCGACGCCGACGATTGTGGATAGCCGCATTTATCTTCGCGTGGGCAACTACAAAGGGGAGACCCGCAGCGAGACGCTCTACTGCCTCGGGAAGCCGTGAACGAAGAGTGGCTGAGGCGTCCCGCGTCAGCTTCAGAACATGAGAATCGGAGGCGAGACGCCTCAGCTGCAATTCAAACCTAAAACTCGTCGCGCAGCGTCTTGTCATCCCAGGCTTTGTCGTCGAAGTCGCAAAGCTCGGCACGATCATGCTCCATCCTCCGCTCGAGATCCACAATTCGGCGACGGCCGTGATCGATCAAGCTCTTGCGATCCGTGACCATGGCAGCCATCTCCCGAATCGACTCGTTGTCATGATTCTTGAATTTGGCGGCCGCCCGACGCGCGGCGTGGCCTCGATGCCCCAGACATTGCAACGCAGCAACGGCGAGATCCAAAGAGCTGGACTGTTGTTCCATGAAGAGATCCTCGATCCCGGCTGAGATCAGGCGGTAGGCATGGGCGCGACTACAGGCGCGGGCGAGAATGCGGAGATTCGGGAAATGCTTCTGACAACACTCAACGATCTCCATCGACTTGTCTTCGTCATCGACCGCCAGCACGAGCAGCTTTGCCTTCTCCGCCCCGGCCGCGTGCATCAGATCGTGACGCGAGGCATCGCCGTAAAACACCTTGAGCCCCAGCTTCCGTAACAGATCAACATGATCAGAGTCGTGCTCGAGCACGGTCGTTTCGATTCCCGAGGCCTGGAGGAACCTTCCGGCGACATTTCCAAACCGACCAAAGCCGGCAATGATGATCGGTGCATCTTCGTCCATTTCATCGGGCTCGGATCCTTCCGCCTCCTTGGTTCCGAACCGTGGTTGAATCACCCGCTCGTGGAGGATGAACAGCAAGGGCGTTAGCGCCATCGATAGGGCAACGACCGCAACCAGCGGCTTGGCAGTCTCCTCGCTCAAGACTCCGTTTTGGGTCGCAAACGAAAAGAGGACGAACCCAAACTCTCCGCCCTGCGCCAGAGCGAGCGCGAAGAGGGAATTCTGATCGAATCCCATTTTCCCAACCCTTCCGATCACCGCCAGTATCACGAGCTTGGTAAGGATCAATGCGACAACGAGCCCGGCAATCAGAAGTGGTTGCGAAGCGATCAATTGAAAGTCGATACTCGCACCAACCGCGATGAAGAACAGGCCCAGCAGGAGTCCTTTGAACGGCTCGATGTCGCTTTCCAGTTCATGGCGAAACTCGCTCTCCGACAAGACGACACCGGCAAGAAAGGTCCCGAGAGCGGGCGACAACCCCACCTTGGTCATCAAGACCGCAATTGCGATGACAAGCAGCAACGCTGCCGCGGTAAAGATCTCGCGAAGGCCGGTTCGCGCAATTGCCCGAAACACATGGCCCATGACGAAGCGGCCTCCGAGGACCACTATGGCGACCGCAGCCAACGTTGCGAAAGCCGTGCCCCACGCGGGCAAACCTTCCGTCCAGGTTGTCGCATGATGCTCATCGCCATGATGATGGATCTCATGCGTTGCCAGTAGCGGCATCAGCGCAAGCATTGGTATCACCGCAATATCCTGAAAGAGCAGGACGGCAAACGATCGCTGGCCAGCAGCCGACTTCATCAACCCTTTCTCATTCAGGGTTTGCAGAACAATCGCGGTGGAGGACAGGGCCAGCGTTAGCCCAATCGCGAGCGCTTCCTGCCAAATCAAACCAAAGCCCATGGCAATTCCACTGATCGCGGCCGTTGTCCCCAAGACCTGAACTCCACCAGCTCCGAGGATGGGTAAGCGTAGTTTCCAGAGAAGGCTGGGCCTCAATTCGAGCCCGACCACAAAGAGCATGATGACCACGCCGAACTCCGCGAAGTGCATGACGTCCTTCCCCTCCTCGCCGACCAGCTTCAAGACATAAGGCCCGATGATGATCCCGGCAATGAGGTATCCTAACACGCTTCCCAAGCCTAGACGCTTCGCGATCGGGACGGAAACCACCGCGGCGGTGAGATAAATGAGGGCATTGAGAAAAAACGCTTCGTTATGCATCAGGTCGACCTTTCTGGTTAGAGTCCAATCAGTTGATCCAGCTGGCCATTGAGTTTGGGCAACTCGCGAGCGGATTCCACATCCAGCTGTCCATCGCGCAAGGCCTCAACCAGCCGCCGATACTCCGCGCAATTTTGGATCATGTCTGCTTCGGTAATCAGTTTGTGGGTTCCGTGCACAACGAACGGGGCGACGTAGGTCATCTGACACAGCGTGCAGGTTTGATCAAAAGGGGTCAGCAGATGGCGGAGCGGAAACCGATTCAGACCGCCTTCCCGGTAATGCTCCTCACTTCCTCCAGCAGTGATGGCTTGCAGAACGGTCTTGCCCTTCAACGCATCTCCACCCGTCCCGTAAGCCCAACCATGGGTCAAAACGAGGTCCTGCCACTCTTTCAAAATGGCCGGAGTCGAATACCAAAATAGCGGATGCTGAAAGATGATCGCCTTGTGAGTAGAGAGCAGTTCCTGCTCCGCTTCGACGTCGATCATAAAATCCGGGTATGCCTCGTAAACATCATGAAACGTGATACCCGGCAAATCCCTGACAGCTCTTACCAGATGCCGGTTCACTCGAGAGCGCTGATAGGCAGGATGGGCGAAAATGATGAGAACGCGAGAATCCACAGGGTAGAGAGCTAGCACGATTTGCCCGTGAACCAATCTGAAACTACGACTTCACGCTTGTCATCCCACTAGAAATTCCCTTGCCAACCGTAAAAATCTCGCTTCGCTAAAAAACCTAACTACAAAACCTAGAAATGAAACTTCGAAACGTTGGGTATATTGCTCTCTTAATCTCTACGGTGAGTCTGGTTTCCTGCCAAACTCACGACCCCTACACAAACACCACCCGATACATGGGTCCCGGTGAAACCATTGGACGCGGATTCGACACTGCCGGACGCAAGGTCGGCAACGCGACCCGTAATGCAGGTTGGTTTGCCCGAAATGGTGCCTCAAATGCCGCATACGGCGTAGACACAGCTCTTCGCAATACCAGCACGGGAATCGCCTACGCCGGAACCGGCGTCGCCAATGCCACCCGTGAAATCGGCCGTGGACTCTTTGGTCCGTGGGGAGGATACACCACCCCTCCATCCAATCTGACACCGGTTTCCGGGGTTCAGAGTTTGAAGCGAATGAATCGCGACGACGCCTATTCCGCCGGATACTCGCGAGGACGTTCCCACGCCCGAAGTCGCGCCAATGCCGACCCGAGAGGCAACGCGAGAATGTCCACCGCAACTTTCCAGCGAAGCTATCAACGCGGCTATGTTCGCGGTTGGAATGACGCGGTCGCGGAGATGAATGCCGAGCTGTAGGCGTTCGGAACAATTCCAATCAATTACCGAGCGCCGGGACGGAATGTCTCGGCGCTTTTTTGTGGAGTTCGGGACATTTGCGCTTTCTCTCAGTCCCGGGAAAGTGACCAATGGTCCAAGGCTTTATTCCATCTACAGCTACCGGTCGCCGGAAAATGCTTTTCAATCCGAGTTTGATCTTCTAGCCTCGTCTCTTGGTTGGGCCCAGAGGCCCTTTTAACATTCAAAAAATCGAAACAAACCCACGCGATCTATCCATGGACCTTCCACCCCCAAATCTTCCTGCAACCGGAGTTCTCACCAACCTCAGCGATGAGGAACGAACAGGCCTGCGTGACCTTGGAACGATCCACCGGATCAAGACCGGTGAAATACTGATCCGAGAGGGCTATGAGCAGAACCGGCTCTATGTGGTGGTTTCCGGTTCTCTGAGCATCCGCCGAACCAATGCGCGGGATACGATTGCGCAAATGGCTGCCGGCGATTCGATTGGAGAGATCAACATTTTCGATCCCGACGTGGCCAGCGCAGCTGTGATTGCCAACGAGGACAGCGTGGTTTGGGGAATTGAACGGGATGGTCTCACCCAGTTTTTCAACTCGATGAGTGATGGGGGCATTCGACTGCTGGTCGGTCTTTTGACCACGCTTTCCCACCGCATTCGCGCGACCAACCTCAGCCTGGACGAAGCGAGGCCCAATGCTCCCAGCGCTCCGTCGGTTGAGAAATGGATGGGTTGAAACCCACCGCGCTAATAGGTGATTGTAAGTCCCAGGTGCCACTTCCCGGCACTGGAGTCTTCGATCCCGGATTCGTCGAGAACCCAGCCATACGAGGCTCGGAGCCTTGAATGGTCACCGAAGCGGTAGTTGAGTCCCATTCCTGAGGTGAGGAGCGATTGATCTTCCTCACCCTCGGTGTTCCCAGTGCTGTAGAGCCAGGCTGAATCGGTGAAGAGGAAGAGATTCAGCGAGTCTTTGGCGACCTCATTGATTTTGAAAACCGAAAAGCCGGGAGCAATCAATTCCGCACTGAGAAGCACTCCCGAGTCGCCCCGAATGAGGTTCTCGTCGACTCCGCGGATGCTGCGGTAGCCGCCGGCGAGTAACTGTTCGGTGGAGATGAGCCGATCATCGGTTAATTGGCCTTCGGTGACGAACTTCAGGCCCCAATCCTGGGGAAGGATGAAGTAGCGTTCGACCTCGCCGGTGAGGTACCAGTAATCCGAACTGGAGCCTTCACGGATGGCGGCAAAGTCTTCATCAGAATTAGAATTGAGAACGTCGCCGGGACTGAAGACCGCTCCGAGATCGACCCGCGTGTAGCCGAACTGGTCACCGATCGCGATGTCGTAGCCCGCGCGAACCTGAAAGACTTCTGAGACGGAATCAAAGAAGGATTCACCCCCGAAGAGAATGTCTGTGTTGGTGCTCTTGTAGTCCAGACCGATGGTTAGGTTTTGACGATGACGGTTTGCCAGCTTCGGCAGCAGAATCTTATAGTCCGCGCTGGCCTGAATACTCTCTCCATCAACATCGAGCGGCAATACTCCCGAATCAGCTTCAGACTCGCTGGTGACATAGGCGCCGATCAACTGAAGTCGATGGCGCCAGGGCAGGGGCAATTCGTAAATCAGGGTATGCGCATTCAGATTATCCAACTCCGAATCCCCACTGAAACTGTAACCAGCACTGTGCTCGGTCCCAAAAAGGTTGAAGAGGTTGAATCCGGCGGCCCATTCATTCAACCCCGTGGACTCGATTCCGGTGTTGCCGAAACTCAGGTAAGAGCTGAACGGAGCTAAATCGGCGGTGTTGAGAATGATGTCGCTGGTGCCGTCATCCTCGCCACGCTCATAAATGAGATCAACCCGGCGGCTGGGGTTCGAATTGATCCAATCGACATCACGCTCCAGAATTTGACTGTTGATCCGTTCTCCAGGCGCGATGCGAATCTGGTTGAACAGATAGTCAGGGTCGGAGTGTTCCGCCCCCTCCACTCTGACCTCGCCGAGAACAGCTTCCCGGACCACGATCTGGAGCTTGCCATTGCTCAGATTCTGTTCGGGGAGATAGACATCGACCAGCGGATAATCCCCTTCGCGGTAGGCTTCGATGATGCTCTGGGTGACTTTCTCAAGCTCGGCCAAAGAGAGGGACTCGCCGATGAACTGCTCGATCAGCATGGACTCCAATCCCTCGGGCGGCAGCAAGTCCTGATCGACCATTACCGGGGCTTCGACCGAGAAGGTTGCTTCAAGATCGGTGCGGTCCTGATGCGCGATAAGGCGAATCGCAAGAAGCTCAATCCCCAGGGGTGTCTCGTCCGTTTCAACCAATTCCGGAACGTCAGGAACGTTCATCGTCCCCCCTGGATCCGCCTGGGGCAGAGAAGCTTCCCGCTGATCCTGAACCTTTTCCACGATGTCACCCTGGCCTTGCGCCCACAGGTATCCACTCGGCCCCCAACCGAACACAACGATTAGCAGGCTCGCAACAACAGGCAGCGAGGCTTCAGGTTTCCAGGACATTAAATCACCCGCCCTCCTGCTAACGGTTCGGCGATTTGACTGCAAGCAAAAAACGGGAATGACAGCCTAACATTGCAAAATTTTCCACTCACCCACCGATTTAATGGACCCCGCTTGTAAAAACATTTTACCATCAAGCCGCCATGCCAGAATTTTTGACAAATTTCGGCGATACCACCTAGTCCCACGCACCCTTCAGCTCGTTTTCCGCTTCATCACTGAGGCCAGATTCGAGACTCTGCCGGGTTTGAGGCGCAGGTTCTTGCGGGGATGCCGCATCAACCGAAACAACGCCTTCATCGGACTCGAGTGGAACCGTTCCATCACCACCCAAGGTTTGAATCAGCTGACCTGCGGTCTCGGGATTCGTGGTCGTTTTCATGCGCTGCTGGGTCGGTTCCGGAACCGGCTGACCACTCGCATCCATCGCGACCGAACCGGTCTCCTTCCCAACACTGGCCGATCCCATGACTTCCATTTCCAACTGCATTTGGGTCTGGCTGTCGGTTTGCTCGGTCAACTGGGTTTGCGTTTCCGGAGCCGGAGGTGTGGATTCGCCTGACGGGTCCATCGTGATGGTGCCATCACCGGTTTGGACATCAGCCGTGCCTTCGCCACCCAACGCCGTGTCCAATTGCATTTCGGATTGCGGATTGACGGACTGCTGAACCTGCTCCTGTCCTTCGGAGCTGATGGGAGGACCGCCTTCCATGGTGATCGCCCCCTGCCCTCCGCTCGGATCAGGTGTGACCGTCGGTGACGGTTGGTTGGTGCCCGAAGAATCGCCAGCCAGAAATTCACCGCCACCGTTTGTGCCTGCACCTGCTCCGGTGCCTCCCTCACCTGAACTTCCGCCCTCACCACCGGCATTGGCCATCGGTCCGTCTCCGGAACGATCAGAACCGGGACCTTGAGCGTCACCGTTGTCGCCACCCGGATTGGCATTCTCACTACCGGTATCGGTGGTGTTTTCGGGGCCATCCCCTTGCGCTGCCGGTCCGTCCTCGGCACCGGGTTCGGGATTGGCCATATCAGCGTTCTCCGGATCGGAAAAGTTGTCCACCACAGCGTTGCCGCCATCGTCCATCGGTGGCGCGCCACCACCGGCATCAACCTCAGGAGTCGTTGTGGTATCCACTCTTGCCACATCGGTCGATTCATTGACCGTTTCCACAATCACTTCCGGAGTCACCGGGGGATCAGGCTCGGGAGCTGGAATCGGATCTGGAGTGGTTGGTGCCGGAGAAGGCGCGGGTGATTCGGGGAGCGGAGCGGGAGTGACCGGATCCGGGGCGGGATCAGGATCAGCAGGAACCGATGGGGGATTAAAATTCGTCAAGACGATCTCTGCTCCGACCATGCCGGGATCGCTGACCGGTGAGTCGGTATCGTTGTAGACAGTCCCACCTGCGGTGAAGCTGTTGTTCCCCGCCCCGCCATCGATATTTTGTTGGAAGGTTAGGAAATTGGAAACCACCGAATCATTCCCCGATCCGGCGGTGACATTCACTGTTTCGATGTTGGAAAAGTTGTAGGTGGGATTGCGGGTAACGTCTGTTGCTGAGACCGTGTAGGTCTCGTCAGTGGTGAGATTGGAATCGTTCAGGCTAAAGATATCTCCACTTGTATCACTACCCCCATCAATGGAGCCACTAAGCTCAGCCTGTTTGGTTACCGTAAACGTGTCGTCCTGAGCGCCGCCAGCCAGATTCTCAAAAGAGCTGAAAGCAATTCCGTTGACGGTGCCGGCGTCATTTGAACTGAGGACGAATGCGTCTGCGTTCACGGTTCCCGTCAGCGTGTCGGTATTTGCCGAACCCGTGAGATTCTCGACGGAAGTTAGGCCGGAAATATCGAGGTTCACCGCCCCAGCCGTCGCAAAGGTGAGTTCATCGGTTCCTCCTCCAGCATTGACGGTTAGACCACTACCAGGAATCGAAGCAAGTTGAATCGAATCGTTGGCCGCTCCTCCTGTGACGGTAAGCGAATTGGCGGTCAGGCGAGTGAGATCAATAACGCCGTTCGCGGTGATATTCGCATTCCCGGTTCCCGCATTACTGGTTCCCTGCAGGTCGATGGTGTTGGCAGAGTTGACGGTCAGGTTTCCGTTCCCAGTGGCGATGTTATTGGAAAAGGAGATGGAAGTGCCACCGGTCGAAGTGAGTTGGATACTTCCGCCCGCCGTACTGAGCCCCGACGTCGAAGTGTGCTCGATCCCATTCTGTCCCGTGCCTTGACCCATGATCGTGACGTTGCCCGTTCCGGAAGCATTGGCCGTTCCTCCTCCTTGGATAAAAACGCCGCGCGCCGTGCCGCTGGAGGTGGCGGTTCCGTCAATCGTGAGATTCCCGCTTCCGATGGTGGTGGCTGACGCGTCAACATTGATGGCGACTCCGTCGTTGTCAGAAGTTCCCGTTCCGTTGCCGGTTCCGGTGATGTTGACATTGCCGTTGTTGCCCTGAACCCGTGCCCCCGAGAAGACAATTTCAACGCCCGCATTGGAATTGGTTCCCGTTCCGGCGACTCCAGTGATCGTAATCGGCGCGGTGCCGGTTGCGACCACATCATCAAAGATCAACACCCCATCGTTGAAGCTTCCCGACCCATTTCCTCCGTTGCCGATGATCGAAATCGCTCCATCCACCGAATTCACCGCTCCAGAATTCACCTCAAAACCGATCAAGCCAGCCCCGCCTCCGGAATCGGCATCTCCCCGCAGGGTCAGGGTGCCGGCATTGGCTCCGGTGCCGGTTGAATTGATTTGGGATACCCCTGAGATGAAGACACCCTTGTTCGCATCTCCGGTGGTATCACCACCCGTGCCGGTAAGCATCAGATTTCCATCCACCGTGTTGATCTGAGACGCACCCTCCAGCCGGACGCCGTGATTCTCGTTGGTTCCACCAGCTCCCCCCGTTCCCGTGATGGTGATCGTTCCAATCGAAGCGCCTGTTCCCGTGGAATTCACCTGTGCGCCGCCCTGGAGGCGAACTCCCATGTTGTCCGAACCCGTGTCTCCGCCCTGACCTACCAGTGAGATCATGCCGCTGGTTGTGCTGATGGTGGAGCCGTTGAGATCGATTCCGGAGAAGTTCCCCGTGCCTGTTGCGGTATTGTTCGCGTTAAAGGAGATGTTGCCCGTGGTCGTGGTGAGGGACGAGCCGGTCGTCATCGCGATCTGGCGAGCCGCGTCGAGCGCCAAATTTCCAGTCCCAGATGAAATTGCCTCGCCAACAGTCAGATTCGCCGCCGCCGAAAGGCCAATCGATTGATCGGTCGTGGTGAGACCCGAGATCGAATCCACCGTTCCTACAATCACATCCCCTGCACCGGCGAGAAAGACACCTCCACCTGTAGATTTCGCCGCCACGGTCGCGCCATCGCTGACGCTGATGGCATTTCCGCTCGCCCCGATGTTCCCGGAAGCTTCGAATCGGACGCCACTCGCAGTCACATCCGTCACCACGTCGCCATTGTCCGAAATGGCCCCGTTGTGAGCGATCAAGGTCGTGGTATTGCTTCCGGAGTCGAGATTGGTCACGTTGATCTGGCCCCCATGAACCGTGAGCGGATCCTGAAAAATGGCTCCGTCGATATCGACCAACCCCGTGGGCGTAGATTGACCGGCAACATCAACCCAAGCAGTGTTTGCGTCGGCGTTTACCAACATTCCGTCCTGACCCGGCGTATTGGTCAAATCAGCCACCGTTGTGCTACCGGCACCATCTTCGAACGGAAAATAGGCCAAAAGGTTCGCCTCCGACCCAGTCAAAGAAGTGTCCTTGTTCGCAAGCAGCTCGGTTGGAGTGCGAACATCATTCCAGACTCTGGCCTCATCAACCCGACCGGACCATGGCCCATTGAAGGCATTGCCGAAGAACAGATTCTGGCCATTGGCTTGAAATGAATGAGCTCCACCGACAAATGTTCCCTGCTCCACCCCATCCACATATCCGCGATACGTGCTGCCGTCATAGGTCAAGGCGACGTGACTCCACTGATTTCGCGGCAGGTTCATGCTGAACCGATAATTTCCGTTCAGGTAAAAGGTCATGGTTGATCCATTGTCACGCCAAAAGACAAACGGCACGTTGCTCCCCTGAGTCTGAGACCATTCAAAAATTCCCCGGGTCGAAGTCCCGATCGGAAACAACTGCATTTCGATCGAAAACTGGGACAATGACGTGCCGTCGACGTTGGCTTGAATGTAATCGTCCGTCCCATCAAATTCGAACGCGTTGGTGATCGATGAAACCGTTTCGGAACCTATCGTGATCGAACTGAATCCATTGGCGAGTCGGCTCAGCTCCGTATCATCGATCTCAAAACCGGCACCGGTCGCACCGGTACCCAGTTTAACTTCTGTATTGGCATTCGTTGGAGCAATCATCAGGTTGCCGGCTGACTGAATCGAGCCGCCGCTGAATTCGATTCCATCAGAGGTGATGGAGATATCGCCGGTCGCTGTTCCGGAGCCGATAGCCCCCGCCGTGCTTGTCAGTTGAATGCCGCCGACCGTTGTTCCAATCAACGTGATGGTAGCCGATCCGGTCGTTTCGATCTTTCCTCCGCGATTCAGCTCGATATCATTCTCCGAATTCCCCCGCGTTCCAGTCACTGACACCGCACCATCGACCGAGACAATACCGGTAACCAGATTACTCGACCCACCATCAAAATCGACGCCTCGTTGAGAGCCACCCGTAACCGTGTTGCTGGTGCCAACAAGGGTAACGGTGGCAGCGTTGGCTCCCGTTCCGATTGATTGAATCAAGGATCCATCGCGCAACTTGATTCCCTGGCCGTTGCTCCCGCCCGTGCCACGTCCGGTGCCGGTGAGGGAGATGTTGCCATTGACGGACTGGATCAGCGTGCCACTACCGTTGTCGTCCATGTCGATTCCACGGGCATTGTTCCCAGTTCCCGTCCCCGATGTCCCAACCAAGGTAATGGAACCTGCGGTGGCAGCAGTGGAGGTGGACAGAATCTGGGAACCGGACTCGAGCAGGATCCCTTGCGCACTATTGGAATTTGAGTCTCCGCCTTCACCGGTGATTGAGATGCGCTCTCGGGCCCGCGGGTCTATGACGGTGAGCGGACCCGCGATCCGTTCGTGAACCCGGACGGGCGGGTCGATCTTGCCCC
>JBCDHN010000009.1:0-12704 GCA_038749915.1 Verrucomicrobiota bacterium
ATCTTCGCAAAGAAGCTTTCGACGAAAGTTTTCAACTTCTGAGTCGGGAGCAACAGAGATTGTGGGGTGAGATCAGTGGATCAGGTTCGAGCGGTGGCCCCTCCCTTCAGGGTGATGAGATAGCCAAGCGCTCCCTCATCATCCCGACAATCGAGGAACTGAAAAACCCACCGAGCAAAGGTGCCTTCGGCCCCAGCACCGCGTTGACGGAGACAACCGCTCATCCCCCCTTGGGCGATGCTTATCTTGTTCTTACGGATCACACGGACGCCTTGGCTCTCTCGGCTCTGGAACGTCTCGCCAGTCATCGTAATGGACGAGTCATCCATGTCGAAAACCTTGGTATCCTCCACGAGCTGCCGAACCAGTTCGATGAGCTTCGTGAGACGTTAATTCGGGCGAATCCTCGCTACGTCGCCATCTCCCCCCGACCGGAAAACTATCGAGAGAACCTTCATCTCAGCATGCTGAAACTGCTTACCTCGCTGGACAACGATGCTGAACTGGATGCCTTTCCCGGCTACCTCTTTACTGAGACAGCGGAAGATCTTGCCGCACTCGTGGACCGTACAATTGACTTTGAACCGCTATCCAAAGCGACGCTTAAACCAGCTATGATCGGAGCCATTGAAGACGACAATTCGCTGCGCTATCGCAGTTACCAAAAGGCCAAGGTTCTGCAGAAGCATCTCGACAGCGAGGGGATCAAAAGTCTTTCCATTATCATCACCACCCGCCGAAGCCATACGCGAAGAAGCGACTTCCCTATATCCAAATATGGAGATCAAGAAACCATCGCAATGCATCCCACCTCAGAACAACACACCTTTGACACACTCTCGCCAAAGGCGGCCTCTGTTTTGAATAGGAACAATCTACTCTATATGTTTGGACATGGAACCGTTGGCCGAATCGTGGGAACTCGGACCAAAGCATTCGACGAAATCGATTTTACCAATGAAATTGTTTTCTGTGGTTCCTGCATGTCCGCAACTCCGATTCACTCTGATCGGTTGTCGAACTCAGCCCGGAAGCCCGAAACCCCACGTTTTGCGCAAGTCGCTTTACGAAATGGTGCAGTGGTTGTGCTGGGCCATCTGGGACTCTGCGGTGGCTTCCCCAAAGTCTACCCCATGTCCGAACTCGTTCTTGAAGGAAAGACTGCGGGAGAAGCCTATCAGCAACTGATGAACGGAATCATCGGCCAACGGTCCCTTCCGTCTTACTTCGCGAATCCAACCACATCCGGGCGAGGAAATCTACAAGGCGGGGCCAACAATTATCTTTACATCCTTTTCGGCGACCCTGCTCTGGCGCCAATCCAGCTTTGACTCGACCGCATTGAAGCAACGATCGGCTCGATCAATCACTTCCTTTGTTCGTCCCGCGAATCACATCATAGATCAGCGGCTTAAGCGTCCACTCCATATTCCAATTGTAAGGCATGGTCTGCTCGAGCGTTATCACAATAAGATTGCTGTCATTGGGAGACACCCAGTAGTGGCAGCTGGCCGCACCTCCCCAGCCAAACTCAGCCAACGCCGCAGCTTCATCCCAATCCTTGCTGGGTCCTTTCACCACTGAAAAGCCGAGACCAAATCCGATCTGATAGCGTTGCTCCTGGCCAAAAAAGATGTTGGCGATTTTGTCAGGAAGCTGATCTGAAGTCATCAACGTTACTGTCTCTGGCTTCAAAAACGTATGACCGTTCCGCATTCCCCCGTCCACAATCATCTGCAAGAACTGGTAGTAGTCTTCTGCAGTGGAAACCAACCCGCCTCCTCCTGACAATAGTTTCGGTTTTTCCCCGTTCTGTTTGCCCCATGGTTCCGCACTAACGTTGATCCCTTCTACTGTCGTCATGTGGGTTTTCGCAAAGCGCTGGAAGTCAGATTTGTCCTCAATCCAAAAGCCCGTGTTCTCCATCCCGAGTGGCTGGAAAAATTCTTCGTCCAGATACTGGTCCAATTCCTCGCCGGACCAAATTTCAACCAGCCTGCCGAGGACGTCAGTACTAACGCCGTAGGTCCAAGACTCACCCGGCTCATGCACCAACGGAATTGTGGCAAGGTGATTGCAGAACTGTTTCAAATTCCCACCCCATAGCTTTGGGCTGGAATAGAGCGGAACCAACTCGGGAGGTGCGGTGAATCCGTAAGCCAAACCAGACGTATGCCGAAAGAGGTCTGCCACCGTCATCGATCGCTTCGCCACTTCGCCCGAGTTCAGCAAGGTTAACTTCTCAAAGGCGGGAATGAACTTCGCCACCGGATCATTCAGTTGATACTTCCCCAGTTCCAGCTGTTGCAATGCCGCAGCAGAAACTATGGCTTTGGTCATGGAATGAATCCGAAAGATCGAATTCGTTTTCACCGGTTCGTCGGAGTCGAGGGACAGCAGACCGTGTGCCTGCAAGTGCCTGACCTTGCCTTCCTGTGCCACGAGAGTCACTGCTCCAGCGAGCTTCTTGGCTTCCAGTAGCTGACTGACAGCTTCTTCAACGACTGGCGACAAGCTTTGATCGACAATCCCGTTTTTCGGCAAGCGTTGCTGCGCCCAACCGGGAACAACCAAGCCCGATAGGAAGAAGAATAAGAAGAGAGGCTTCAAGTTCATACGAACGAATCAAGCAGTTTCATTTTGCGCACCAATTTTCCGGCGCCAGAAAATAAAGGGCATCGAAACCAGATACATGGTGATTCCATAGACCGCTGCGGGCACCGTCGTGGGAGGCAGGTTCTCGACACTTCCCACCGCGATAAGAGTGCCCACGGCAATCCCAAGGGTTCCATTTTGGATGCCGGATTCGATCGCGATGGTCGACGCATCCCGTGGCCCTAATCGGACGGCCTTTGATGTCAGGATTCCCACAATCAAAAGCACGACATTCAAGACAATGAGAGCAGGCCCGAGAGTTGGTAAATTGGTCCAAACGACTTCCCAATTCTTCGCCAGCGCAGCCAAAACGATCAGGACAAACAAGACCAATCCGATCTTCGAGAACGGTCCGGAAATTTTCTCCACCAATCCCGGCGCAGCGCGGGTGAGCAGCATTCCAAGAAAGACAGGGACCGCAGTGATCAGGAACATCTGAATCCCCAACTTCGCAATGTTAACGTCCGGCGCGTCTGCTCCCATGAAATGCTTGGTCACCAGGGCAACCAAAAACGGCACGGTTAGAATCGACAGAAGACTGGTGATCGCGGTAAGCGAGATCGAAAGCGGAACATTTCCTTTCACCAACCTTGTCAGCACATTGGTGGTAACTCCCCCGGGACAAAACGTCAGAATCATCATTCCGACGGCAATCTCTGCTTTCAGCTGAAACGCCAGCGTGATTCCGAATCCAATTAACGGCAACAACACCAGCTGATTGACCAGCCCTGTCCCAAAGGCCTTTGGAAACTGCAACACCTGTGAAAAGTCTTTTCCCCTCAGCCCCAGGCCAAGTGAGAACATAATCACACCAAGAATAATCGGGAGGATGACGTTAACAATCATAACAAGAAATCAACAGTGTCTTACCGCGATCGAATCCAAAGCGTGGCGAATCATTGATGGCTCAATTGGCTTAGTGGCAATGGAAACTCTTTCACCACTTCGCCACTGCTATCGACACACTTGAAGGTCATGACCGGATCATCCGGCCGTAGATCAAAGCTCAGCTGTCCCCAGAAATTGCCTTTGTTGTAGGACCACACTGCGTTGGGGAAGGTGTTGTGCGTATGCTGATTAGTGACTTTCGCGGAAACGAACTCATACAAAGGATATCCGTCAGGGCGTTCGATTTTCCAGATATCCGACCGGTGACGATCTCCGGAAATAAGAATCACCCCATCAATCTTCGCCTTATTGATCAAATCAAATATCTCATCACGCTCGTTATGCGCCCCCGGGACCGGCCCAGGAGTCCTTCCCTCCTTTGTCCGCGCCATCCGCCCACATGGTACCGGAAGCGAGGACCTTGAATTTCCCTTTGGCATTGGCCAAGCTCTCCAGGAGCCACTTTTTCTGATCCGGCCCCAGCATCGTCTCATCTTTCTTTTCGCGATAAAATCGTCCATCGGTCATGAAAAAATCGACGTCACCCAGCGAAAACGAATGCCACGTTCCCGGCATCTCTTCGCCTCCTCCGTAATGCGGATTGTTCCAATTCTGCCGGAAGACTTTCCAATTGGGCATCTTCCACGGTGCGGTCAATCCGGCTCCACCGGAGGAATCGTTCATCGCCATGTCATGATCGTCCCAGACCGCATACATCCCAACGCTACTGATGAGATCACGGTAGGCGGGACTCAGGCAGCGCCGATAATAAAACAAACGTTGAGCCCCCCTTCGATGCTGCACATCAATATAGACGTTGTCTCCGAGCCCGAGATACGCGAGCGGACGCTGCTTCGCCATATTGCTCCAAGCGAATTCATTGGTGGGGACGTAACGCGAGCCGGAGCCAAACGTGACGTGAAACTCGACTTTCTGTCCCCGCTCCGGTGCAGTGCGAAACTGAAACGCTTCGCGCTGGATCGACTCGCCGTCGACAATGACCGAATAGGTATGGTCGGTAAAGGGCTTCAGTCCATCTACCGTTATCACCGCTGAAAAGTCTTCCGCTGCAGACGTGGAAACCGCTTCGGACTTCAGATTTCCGACATGAATCTGAACTGAAGCCTCCCCAGCCGTACGCACCCAGAATTTGGCAGAAGTCGCTTTGACGTCGCCGATCATGGGCCCATTGAACAGCTTGAGACTGTGCTTCTCGATAAGGTCAACGAACGCCGCCTCCTCCAGCAGATCCGCCATGCCTCCTTCTGCACCTAATCGTCCGGTTTGCCCTTTGGGATCGGTTCCGTAGAGCGCGTCGATCAAATAGGGATCGAGGTCCAACATGACTGGATCCGTTTCCCCCTCCGTAATCGGTTCTTTTGCAGATGCGGCAGGTCCCAACAAGAGAACAACAGCAGAACTTACTATTCGTGAGAGAGTTAGCACGAAATAAGAAAGATGGGATTTGGACATGGGCTCGCTAATGATGACGGGCTGCCGCCTGTATGCAACCCGCCAATCAGTGCGATTTCCCAATTCGGCTTCGAAGACAGACTCTCGCTGCTTCATCCGCCAGCGCAAATTCCGCGCAACATTCGCACAAGATAAGCGCGGCAGACCACGGCTAGCCGCACTTTCGTGATTCCATGCCAATCGAACATCACTCCCTCATCACCGAATTCCCGGACCACCGCGAAACCATTCACTCCCTCAAGCAAGGAAACGCGCATTTCCTGAAATTGATGGAAAAATACGAAGAAGTGGACAAGGAAATCGTCCGCATGGAGGAAGGCATTGAGACTCCCGAAGATGCGGTGTTGACCAAGCTCAAGAGGGAAAGGCTCGACCTGAAAGACGAGATTCTTTCCATGCTGATCAAGGCCGAAAGCTGATTGCCCGAGACCTTAAGCTTTCAACAGCGAATCCAGTCTTCCGGTGGAATCACCATGTGCATCGGCCTGAATTCCGGAACCGTTGAGCAAGGTCAACCACAAGTTGCAGAGTGGAGTCTTTGCCGGAGCGAGAATGTGGCGCCCATGATCAATACCAGCTCCTCCGCCGGAAACAATGGTAGGACAGTTGGTGAGGTAGTGAATGGAGTGGATGTTGCTTCCCAGAGTCACCGTCGTGTGATCAAAAAGCGATGATCCATCCGCCTCTTTAATGGCCTTCAATCGGTCAAGGAAATGCGCAAACAATTCCGACTGCTTGAGATCGCGTTGCTGTGATACGTCCATCCGGGTGCCGGGCTCATAGTGGCTCATGTTGTGCGCGGAGATCGTCGCTCCCATGCTGCGGATCAAGGTATCGAGCGGCTGTCGATAGGTGAAGACCCGGGTCGTATCGACCTGAAGCGCTGCGATCATCAGGTCATACATCATCTTCACCTCTTCGACTCCTTGAAGACTCTTGTCCGGCTCAACTAGAGCAGGATTGGGAACACGCTTCGGAACCTCCAACCACTCTTTCTCCTTCTCCAGCCGCTGCTCGATCTCGCGAATGGATTGGAAATACTCGTCGAGCTTGTCCTGATCAGTTTGAGTCAGTCCGCGCCGAGTCGTTTTTGCGTCCTGTAACACGGTATCGAGAATACTGCGCTGCTTGAGAAGGTCAGCCTGACGCTGCTCCAATGGGGTGGAGTCATCGGAAAAGAGTTTGTGAAAGGCAGCGACCGGCGTATTCAAGGCCGAAACCGGTTTGCCCTGTCGGTTCCACGCGAGCGAGAGACCAGGGCCATGACCGGAGTTGTCACCTCCCTTGTAGGTCAGTTGCACAGAGGCAAAGCGCGTATCACTTCCCAATTGCTCAGCCGCAACCTGATCCACTGAAACCGTGTTATGAAAGCTTTGCCCTGGCTCAGCATAACGATTAGCCCCAGTCAGCCAAAACGTACTCCCCCAGTGAGCTTCGTTGTTGTACTGGTTGGCGAGGTTCTGAATGATGGTCAGGTCTCCGCGGTGTTTGGCGAGCGGAGCCAGTCCTTCCGGCAACTTGTAAGCTGCCCCGGTATCTTTCTGATCGGGATACCAGCTTTGCTTGGTTACACCAAACCCCATCCCGAGAAAGACAAACCGTTTGGGAGGCGCGGGGGCAACAGCCGCAGAAGCATAGCGGCGAAAACCAAGTGACTCCAAAAACGGCAGCGCAATCAAGGCGGAACTGCTGCGGAGGAATCTGCGGCGGGTTGAAGGATTGGGATCGGAGTTCATCTGGTTAGTAAAAATTCTGTTGAACAGAGTTATTTTTTTCGTTGAAAAGGCTTCGACTCAACAAACGCAAGGATTAACTCGCGCATCGAGTCATCTCTGACGGCCGATCGATTGAGCAGTCGTTCACGAAGGCTCTCATCGGAAAATCCATAGGGTCGACCAAGGCCATACTCGATCAAGGCCTCGACAAAGCCTCGGGCAAAGTCGTCTTTATGGGTCGCAACGGCATCGCGCAGTCCCTGGAAATCGCTGAACTCGGTACCATTGGGAAGTCGGCCACTCGAATCGATCGGGATCTCTTTCTTCACCACTTTCTTGCCCACTTTTTTCTGGAGTTTCAGCATATCGCGCCACTTGCCGGCGGCATCGAAATTCTCCATGCCATACCCGATGGGGTCGATTCGTTGGTGACATTGAGCACATTGAGCCTCCTCCATGTGAGCAGCGAGTTCCTCTCGCGGCGAAAGGAGTTTTCCCCTCACCCGGCTTAGCTGCGGAACGTTAGGCGGAGCTGGCGGCGGCGCATCATTCAAGAGGTAGCGCATGACCCAAGTTCCCCGCTCCACCAGGGAGGAATGATTGCCATCGGAACCCATCGCGTGAATCGCAGCCATGCCAAGCAACCCTCCCCGAGGTGAATCGTCGGGCAGACTTACCGAACGATAAGCCGATCCCTCCACCGGCTGAAGACCATAATAGTCGGCAAGGAGGTCATTGACGACAACATACCCCGGATCGAGGAGATCGTGCACCGGCAGACGCTCGTCCAACAGATGACGAATGGTTTCATACACTTCCGCCCGGGCCGCTTCCTTCACGCTGTCGTCGAACTCCGGGAAGGTGCGAAAGTCGAACTGGAAAAAATCCAGTCGCTCCATATGAAGCCATTGATGAGCCAACGACGAAATAAAGGCGTCGGATCTCCGGTCTTCGAGAAGCCGCTTGGCATGAGCGCGAAGCACTCCCGGTTTCCGAAGTTTCCCTTCCCGAGCATCCACGAGGAGCTTTTGATCCGGGGGAGCGGACCAGAGAAAGTAGCTCAGCCGCACCGCAAGTTCCGGCTGAGTCAATAGTTCGGACTTGCCTGCATTTTCCTGCTTCACCGGTTCCGCGAGATAAAGGAATCCGGGTGAGGCCAGGACGAGAGCCAACGGTTCCTGAAGAGCCTCGTAGAACTTCTTTCCCGTCTTCATTTCTGCGCGGTACAGCGCATGAAGTCGCTCCAGAAACTCCGGGGAAGGTTGTCGGGTGCGAAAGGCTCGTTTCGCGAACCGCAGCAGGATTTCGCGAGCGTAGCCATCGGAGTCCTTCTGCTTCCATCCCATTCCCTTGAAGAAAATCTCCGAAACCGCGCGCGGCGGCCAACTCTCGAAATAAGGGCCCGTCAGCACGATCTTGTCGATCTGCAGTTTGGGTTCCGGGCCAAGCCCCCCCTTTCTCTGCGAATCGAGAAAGGTGGAACGGGACGCATCCCGATTGTTGTGCTGACGATGCCGGATCCTTACCTCTCGCGGTCCGTCTTTGACCACGGGTATGCTCAGGGTGATGGGAACGGGCGTTCCGTTGCCATTCCCTTCGACCCGGACATGGCCAAGTCTCTCAATTTCACCACCGCGCGCTCCGGGAAATCCATACTCCAAATAGGTATCTCCACGCTCTGCCCCTTCCAACGTCGAGGCAAAGACCTGAATCCGAAATTCGCCAAACGATGCTTTGGACGGAATCTTGACGCTCACAAAATTCGTGCGGTCGAAGAAGGGTTGCAGCAGCACCGCATCCTGAGATCGCGGATCATCGAGATACCGGCGATACGAAGCGTATTGCTGATTGTAGAGACGCTCTCGAAACCGAACATCAAATTCATCGAGCAACCCGAATTCGCTCGGAGGTTTGCTCTTGTCCGAGGTTCTCCAGGCCTGAGTCTTGTCCCAATTGGCCTTGATCGTTCCCGACACACGAGTGATGAACGCGTTGGTCGACGTTTCCGGCTCAATCTCCAGGCGAATCGGTTTGGGAGGCTCTTCGTTAATCTGAATGGCTGAATCAAGCGCTCGTCGTGCCAGGGCCAGATATTGCTCGAACTGATCGGCGGAGAAAAAGAGCGAAGCGCCGTTGGTATCGAAGCCTCCCGAGTTGGCGTCATCCGGCAAATCCTCGACTTCGATTCGAACGCCGAGCAGCGACTCGATCGAATTCTGATACTCCCGCCGATTCAGGCGGCGCATAGTGCTGATTCCGCCAGTGTCACTCAGCAGCTCGCGGGCGAGAACCAACTGATCGGAAAGGTCTCGAAGCAGCGAAATCTTCTCCTCAGAAGTCAGTTGTGGCTTGTTATCCGGCGGCATCTCCCCGGAGTTGAGGACATTGAGCACCTTCTGCCACATCTCCGCCGATTCGACTGAATCGATCCGGTAGGACAGCATCTCCAAATCAATGCCGCCCTTCTCCGAAAGCGAATCATGGCAATCGAAGCAGTATTCCACCAAAACCTGGTCGTGAACCCGCGGAATCTCAGCAACGTCTTGCGCTAAACCCATTGGACAGAGGAGTGCCAAGATCGAGATGAAAAGCGTTGTCTGGAGGAAGGAATTCAATGGTAAATGCGGTTCGGAAGCATTCGAAATTTCGAGCTCCCGCCATTCACGGGGGTCCCGCTTCTTTCTTTCGGGTTTTCGGCCGAAATCGTAGCGCAACGCGTCGCAACCAATTTGCTTTTCTAGGGAAGCTGAACCTCTCGCAACGCCGCTTTGGCTACTTCGCGTTCCCGGTATCCCAGCTTTCCATCACCGTCCTCATCAAATCGCGCGATGGCGTTTTGGCGGAGTTCGCCGAAAATGGCGAGTTTTTCGGGGCGGAGAACGTGTTCGCCCGCGGTCCAGACAAGATGCTCGCGATAGGCGGTGCGGAGCGTTTTCATCCTGGCTCTATTTTCCCTGGCCTGCCCGGCCGGAACGACAAAGAGATCGATACTTCCCATTTCGTCGAGCGACTCAAATCCCCAACGCACTCTCACCGGTGGAACGACGGGGTTGTCGCTGGATTCTGCCGAATTGTCCCACGCGACATCGACATTGAGCCAGGTTCCCGCGGGGAGAAAAACCGGCTCGGAGAAGCGATAGTCTTCCTGCCAATCCATGTCCCACTCGGGAATATTGAGCAAGGTCAGCGATTCGCCGCTCGCGAGTTTGGCCACCATCCGCAGAGACTTTCCCCGATAGTGGGCATGGGCGTGAGCCCCAAAGGCGTGAACCGGAACGGGAAGTTCGAACGCATCCTGAATCTCGACGTGGTCCTCGCCCGGCAAGAGATCAACTCCGGAGAACGCACCGAACAGTGGGGGAATCTGGATTGCGGTAAATTCCTTCTTGGGAGGCTCGTCGGTGAAGTAGAGTCCCAATGTCGACTTCTCAGTCTCAGGTTTGCCGGTTAGATGAAAATGCGTCTGGATGACGATGTCCGAGCCCGCGGACATGGCATGAGCCAGTCCTTCGGGCAGGAGTCGCGGGGTTGCTCCGGGAACCCAGCCACCAATCTGACGTCCGCCCGCCGCATCGATCGGCATTTCACCAAAGCCGGGCATCTCATCCTTGGCGTCGGCTCTCCGGGCCTTGCCCGATTCATCGACAAAGAGAAGCGCGTGGTGAACCACCTCCGGCGTGCCGGGCCGGAACTCGATCGCGCGAAGGTATTTCTTCTTTTTCAATCCGGTTGGGACGACGAAGTTTCGGTAAATGTCAGAGCCGTCCGCAGGGAGCGCGTAAGCTTTCGCCATTGACACGACCAGATCGGGCTCCCCGAGAAACCAACCTTTCGCGAATTGGCGGGGAGGTGGTAGGTCGCCCGGATCACCCTCGGGTTTGTCAGCCTCAAGCCAGGCCTTGATGGTTGCGATCTCGTTCTGTGCGAGCCTTCGATCCCCTTCAAGAGGAATATCTCCGCCGACCGCATGCCAAGGCGGCATGTAGCGACTTTCGACCACGCGAAGAATGGTCTTTGCTTTGCGTGATACATCCCGGTAGCTCACCAGTGAAAAGGGACCTCCGCCACCTTCGCGGTGACATTCGATACACTTTTGCTGAAGGAGGGGCGCAATGTCTCGGGAGTAGGTGATCGAGCCGCCTTCTGCCTTGGCAAACGTTGGCAGCACAAGAATCAGGGTAGTGATCGGGACGGAAAACTTCATGACGTGGCAGGTTGGGAACGATTGGGTTGGCGATGTAGTTTTTCGATAAGCCAGGGGAGGACTATCAAATCAGCAAGCAGAGCGGTGATGGCCACGATCCCAAGCGTCACTCCAATTCCGCGCATGGTCGAGAAGCTGGCAAAGAGAAAACAGAACGCCGAAATCAAAAGGACGACCGACGTCAGGACGATGGCAAAGCCGGTGGTCGCGACCGCTTCATCCATGAGCTGACGATGGCTGGTGGCGGGCCTTTCTTTCTGCAGTTGTTTGTAGCGAACCATCAGGTGAATGGTGTCGTCCACGGCAAGCCCAAGCCCGACTGAAAAGACGATGAGAATGCCGAGGTGGAGCGATTCCCCCATCCATCCACTGATGCCGGCTACGACGAGAAGTGGGATGGCATTGGGAACCAGGCAGATCAGGCCCAGCTTGACCGATCGAAGCACGATCATCAGAATCGCGGTGATCATGGAGAAGGAACAAACGAGGCTTAGGATCATGGTTTTTGAGATCATCGTGGTGCTCTCGTAGAACATGGGGATATTGCCGTTCAGCTTCATGCTTCCACCATCCGGCAGTTCGTTCGCGTAATCACGAACCCGGTCTCGGAACACCTCGTATCGGTCCGTGCCAAAATCGCGTGTTCGGTAAAAGACGATGCAGGCTCGATTGAAGTCGCGAGTCAGCAGATGCCCGGGAAACGCACCGCCGGAACCAAGCGCAGCCGCCCCCAGCATTGGCCCATCAGGCGTATCGATCACCTCGGGAGCAAGCGTCATGCGCATGGCGTCGACGTAGGATCTTGAACCGGAAATTCCCGGGAAGCCACGCAGATCATTCTGCATGCGCTCGACGACGGCGACGACTTCGGGATCGCGAAGATCGGCCCGCAAATCGACCTCGACCCGGTCGAGACCCCGAAAGTGCTCCGCAAACCACCGGGCGTTTTGGACCACTGGAGCACTTTCCGGGAGCTCCTGCTCCAGAGAGGAATCGATTTGGGTGCGATGAATTCCGGCAACGAGAATGACCAGTCCCACCGTGACTGGAGCGGCAAAGCGATGGAGCTGCCTCGGGTCGATCAATGGTTGCACTCGACTCGGAGCCCCGTTCCCCGGAAAGAGCACGAGGCCGACCGGCAAAAAGACGATCACCGTAACAAAGGCCGTCAGAACCCCGATCGTACACCAAACCCCAAAGTCGAAAACCTCTTCATGACGAGCGAGGAGGAGACTCAGAAATCCGCAGGCGGTGGTTAAGGTTGTCAGCACGCACGCCTTGCCGACCGACCGGAACATGGTCCTAAGCGATTCGATGACCTCCAGACCTCGCGCCCGAGCCTCATCGAATTTCTGCAGGAGGTGAATCGCGTCCGCCAATCCAATGACCAATATCAATCCCGGACCGGCGAGATGCATGACTCCAAATTCCTGATTCAACAAGACAAATAGCGCGAGATAGAACGCCAGCGCGGAAAACGCGACCGCGAACGGAAGGTAGGCCCGCCGCACGGATCGCATGAAGATCGGCACGACAAGCAGAATCGCGAAACATTCGAGCAGCAGGAGCGACCGGAAATTGGACTTCAGCAGCCCGGCCATGTGGCGGAGCAGGTAATTTGGGCCAACCAGCCGGACTTCCGCGCCCTCCCAGGGAACCGCATCGACCGATTCCACTGCCCGATGAAAATCTCCGCTCCGTCCCTTTTTGATGAGGTAGAGAGCCACAGATTTCCCGTCGTGAGACACCAACTGGCCGCGAAACGTCGC
>JBCDHN010000010.1:0-12541 GCA_038749915.1 Verrucomicrobiota bacterium
AAAAGGGGATGCGAAAAAGACCGCTGCCGGACCTGCCGATGAGCTGCAGTTGGCACGCCGCGCGTTGGTCGTCAGCATGATCTATAACTACCGGCTGCTGGGGCACACTCAGGCATGGCTGGATCCCCTAAGCACCAGCGCGCCGCGCAATGAACGGCTTAGCTTGGAATCTCTTGGGTTCAACGAGGAGGATCTCGACCGCGAGGTGCAAAGTCAGTTTTTCCGTCGCGCCCGCCGCATGCCGTTGCGCGAGATGATTGCAGAGCTGGAAGCCATTTACTGCGACAAGATTGGTTTTGAGTTCATGCACATCAACAATCATGATGTGCGTCATTGGCTGCGAGATCGGATTGAGGCAAGGAGTGAGCAGGCCGAACCGGAGTCAGCCAAGAAAGAGCAGATCCTGCGTTGGTTGGTCGAAGCGGAGAGCTTTGAACAGTTTCTCCATCACAAGTATGTCGGCCAGAAACGCTTTGGTCTCGACGGTGGGGAAGCTGTCATGGTGGCACTGGGTTCGATTCTCGAAGGATGCCCGGGAGCTGGCATCAACCACATCGTAATGGGGATGGCCCACCGAGGTCGCCTCAACGTTCTCGCGAATTTTCTGCGCAAGCCGCTCAAAGTGCTGCTCTACGAATTCAGCGAGAACTATGTGCCGAATGTCGCGATGGGCGATGGCGACGTGAAGTATCATCTTGGGTTCGAAACGACGCGGGCAACGGAAGACGGCACGGAAATCGGCATCTCGCTCGCAGCCAATCCCAGCCACCTCGAAGCGGTGAACGCCGTGGTCGAAGGAAAAGCGAGAGCCCGTCAAAGGCTCGCCAACTTCCCGGACGACGAAAGCGTGAACCGGGACACCGTGCTGCCCGTGTTGCTCCATGGGGATGCGGCTTTTGCGGGACAGGGACCGGTGGCCGAAGTCCTCAACCTTTCCAAGCTTCCCGGGTATCGCACCGGCGGAACGATTCACATCATCATCAACAACCAGATCGGCTTCACGACTTCGCCGGAAGACGCCCGCTCATCGGATTACTGCACAGACGTCGCCAAGATGATCGAGGCGCCGGTGTTTCACGTCAACGGCGACCATCCCGTCGAGGTAGCCTTCGTCACCGAGCTCGCTCTGGAGTTTCGGCAGAAATACAACACGGATGTGGTTCTCGACATTGTGTGTTATCGCCGTCACGGCCATAACGAAGGCGACGAACCCGCCTTCACCCAGCCCCTTCGCTATCGCCACATCCGCAACCATGATAGCGTTGCCAAACTGTTTGAGAAAGAACTGCTCGAAGGTCAGGTTCTGGCCGACGATAAGATCAAGGGCATTCATTCGGAGTTCGAGAACCGGATGAACGATGAATACGAGGCCCTGAAGGAAAAGGAGAACAAAGGAGAAGGCCACATCTTCGCCGGGTCCACGGCGGTGATCCAGCTTCCCTACACCCACACGCCTTTCGAAACCGGAATCGAAGAACCGAAGCTTCGCCACATCGCGAAGCGGCTCGGTGAATTGCCGGAAGGCTTCAAGGCGAACAGCAAACTGGACAAGCGGTTTCTCGCCGCCCGACGGAAAGCCGCGGCTGAGGGTGGACCCTTCAACTGGGCGTTCGCTGAAAGTCTCGCGTTTGGATCTCTGCTCGTTGAAGGATACGCGGTGAGGTTGTCAGGGCAGGATTGCCGACGGGGAACCTTCAGCCAACGCCATGCTGTTCTCTACGACGTCGATACCCGGGCGCGTCATTTCCCGCTCAAAAATGTCGCGGAAGATGGAGAGGAGCAGGGACGCTTTTTCGTCTTCAACTCACTCTTGTCAGAGGCCGCAGTGCTCGGCTTTGAATACGGCTATTCGTTGGTGGCTCAAGACATGCTCGTGATGTGGGAGGCACAGTTCGGCGACTTCGCCAATGGAGCGCAGGTCATCATCGATCAGTTTTTGTCATCGGCAGAGTCCAAATGGCAGCAGCCCAGCAACGTCGTTATGCTGCTGCCGCACGGATACGAGGGAATGGGACCGGAACACTCAAGTGCCCGCTTGGAGCGCTTCCTCCAACTTTGCGCCGACAACAACATGCAGGTCTGTAATCTGACGACTCCGGCTCAGTACTTTCACCTGCTTCGACGACAGGCGTTGCGCAAGCCCCGCAAGCCCTTGATTTTGATGACTCCAAAGAGTCTGCTCAATCACCCCCAATGCGTAAGCCGTGAAGCTGACATGATCGGCGACACCCACTTTCAGGAAGTGATCGACGATGACCAGCTGGTCGATGAGCCCAGTCGCGTGACGAGGCTCGTCTTCTGCAGTGGCAAGGTCTATTACGACCTCTTGAATTACCGCAACGAGGAGGAGATCCGCAATGCGGCGATCATTCGTCTCGAACAGTTTTACCCCTTCCACCGTGAGGCAATTGCGAAGGTGGTGGAGCGCTATCCACGCGCCAACAAAAAGTGGGTATGGGCCCAGGAGGAACCCAAAAACATGGGTGGCTGGACCTTTGTCGCGCCGCGTTTGCAGAAGATCGCAGACAAAGTCGCGGGCGGAGATCACGTCAACATTCGTTATGCCGGGCGCGACAGCAGCGCGAGCCCGGCCGCAGGGGCGAAAGCGATTCACGTGCGGGAACAGGCACGATTGGTTCGCGAGGCGTTTTCCGGCTAAGATCACGACCTTCAAATTCTCTTTTCTGATTTCTCAAAATGGCTAACGAAATTCGAATCCCATCTGTCGGCGAATCCATTACTTCCGGCACCATCGCCGAATGGCTCGTCGAAGACGGCGCTCACGTCGATTCCGGAGATGCGGTGTTGATGTTGGAAACCGACAAAATCTCCACCGAGGTTCCGGCCGAACATTCGGGGATCGTCCGGATTCAGGTTGAAGCTGGCGAGGAGGTCGATATCGGCGGGGTGGTCGGCACCATTGAAGAAGGCGATGCTCCCGCGGAAACCAGCCCGCCTCCAAAAGAGGAACCCAAGTCTGAGAAAGCTGCCGAACCAAATCCGGAGCCTACTCCGGAACCTGAACCACAGCCCGAGGTTGCCGAAGACTCCGAGGTGCAACCTGAGCTCAAAGTGGTCGAACCGGCCGCGATTTCGGTTCCTGACTCCGACCGCGTCACGCGCAAGCGGATGTCGCCACTTCGTCGCAAAATTGCCTCACACCTCGTCAACGCACAGCAGACGGCGGCCATGCTCACCACCTTCAACGAGGCTGACATGAGTGAGGTGATGGACTTGCGCAAACAATTGCAACCCTGGTTCGTGGAAACACACGGGGTGAAGCTCGGTTTCATGTCCTTCTTCGTGAAGGCGGTGGTCGAGGCCCTCAAATCCGTTCCTGCGGTGAACGGACGCATTGACGGCGAAGATGTGATCCAGCACCATTTCCATGACATCGGAGTCGCGATCGGCACCGACAAGGGGCTGATGGTTCCGGTGTTGCGCGACTGCGATCAGAAAAGCTTTGCCGACATTGAAAAGGACATCATCGCCTACGCAGAACGCGCTCGGGCCGGCAAAATCCAGCTGGACGATTTGCAGGGCGGCGTTTTCACGATTTCCAATGGCGGCATTTACGGATCGGTGCTCAGCACCCCCATTCTCAATTTTCCGCAAAGCGCCATTCTCGGCATGCATGCCATCCAACAGCGGCCTATCGCGGTGGATGGAGAAGTGGTGATTCGTCCGATGATGAACCTCGCCTTGAGCTACGACCATCGCCTCGTCGATGGAAAAGAAGCCGTGACCTTCCTCGTCCGCATCAAGGAATGCATTGAAGCGCCCGCCCAGATGATGGTTGCGGCGAAGTGAGACTGTAATCCGAATCAGGCGTCGATCGCCATCGCGCCCTCAAGCTCCAACTCGATCCGTGGAGCGTCGCCCCACAAGTCTTCGAGAGCGAAGTGTCCCCGCTTGTCGGTGTGAAAGACGTGAACGATCACATCTCCGTAGTCGAGCACGACCCATTCGCTTTCCGGCTTTCCGTCAGCGGAAACGGGCACGACCTCGTCTTCCTGCTTCAACTTCTCACGGATCTCACGCTGGATTGCCTTGAGATGAGGTTTTGAGGTCCCGGTGCAGATCACGAAGTAGTCGGTGATCGACGAAATCCCCTGTAAATCCAACACCAAAATTTCTTCAGCCTGCTTGTTATCAGCGAGTTTTGCGGCGGTTTTAGCCAGCTCCAGTCCTTCTATCAAAATGCGTTCGTGGTAAAAATTGGGACGGGAAGAGTAGGTCCGAACTGGGGAAATGCAATCAGCGTTGTCTACAGAGGTGGCTTCCGTTAGACTTCGCCATAGAGGGTGTGGCCGGTTGTCTCCGTCACTTTGACGTCAAACACCTTTCCGATCAGGCGGTCATCGCCATCGATGATCACAATCCGATTGCTGCTGGTCCGACCGCTAAGGCGCTCCGCATTTCGTTTGCTCGGCCCTTCACAGAGAATCTGCACGGTTTTTCCCACATGCTCCTCATTCTTTCGGACTGAGATTTCATCAACCAATTTGAGAAGATCCTGGTTCCGTTCTTCCTTGGTTCGCTCCGGTAATTGTTCATCCATCTCCGCAGCGGGAGTGTCTTTACGCTGGCTGTAGCGGAAGACGAAGGCGTGATCAAAATCGACCCGCTTCACCACTTCCTTGGTTGCGAGATAGTCCTCTTCCG
Organism: Verrucomicrobiota bacterium; assembly: GCA_038749915.1. Classification (GTDB taxonomy): domain Bacteria; phylum Verrucomicrobiota; class Verrucomicrobiia; order Verrucomicrobiales; family DEV007; genus JBCDHN01. Next base: position 4,666 of record JBCDHN010000010.1, read on the forward strand.
TCTCTCCCGGAAAACCGACAATGATGTCCGTGGAAATCGCGATGTCGGGACGCGCCGCTTTCATGCGATCACAAATCTCGACGAACTTCTCGGATTTGTAGGGGCGATGCATCCGCTTGAGAATGCGATCTGATCCGGACTGCATCGGAAAGTGCACATGACTGGCCAGTTTGGGCAGATAGGTGAACGCGTCGATCACGTCTTGCTTATAGCCAACAGGATGGGGTGAGGTAAAACGAATCCGCTCAATGCCTTCCACTTCGTGAACCGCTTCCAGCAACTGGGTGAAGGGCGTTTTCCCGTCGACTTTGGGGAATTCGTGACGCCCATAGAGGTTCACGATCTGACCGAGAAGCGTGACTTCCTTCGTCCCCTCATCCACCAACCGCTTCACCTCATCGACAATTTGAGAGATGGGGCGGGATCGCTCGGAACCCCGGGTATAGGGCACGATGCAGAAGGTGCACTTCATGTTGCAACCCTGCATGATGCTGACGAATTCACTGATCCCGTGATTCTTGGTCAGGTGATCGCGAATCGTGTTCTGCGACTCGTCTTCCTCCTCAATATCAACGATCGACTGCCGCAGATCGTCCATCTGCGCATCGAGCCGGGGTTTGAGGATCGCCTCCACATGATCGACCACCTTGTGATACTTCTGCGTTCCAGCCACCAGATCAACATGGGGCATTTGCTGGACCAGTTCGGCGCCGCGGCTCTGCGCCATGCAGCCGAGGAAGCCATAGACCACGTGATGGCGCTCCTGACGGAGTTTACTAAGCCTTGCCATGTTGCCGAGCGCCTTCTGCTCCGCCTGATCCCGCACACTGCAGGTATTCATCAGCACCACGTCAGCCTCGTTTTCATCAGCCGTCAGTGTATAACCGCGCTCGACGAACATTTGCTCAACCTGTTCGGTGTCGCGAACATTCATCTGGCAGCCGTAGGTGCGGATGTAGACTTTGGGCATCGGTAGCGGGGGAGCAGACTATGCCCGGAAAATGCCCGGAAACAAGCATGGAACCTCATTTCCCGTAATCTTCCGGACTCCGATGCAGACGAATTGAAATCCAATCCGTATCGCCTCCCATGAGGGCAATCTTCGCACCAATCTACCTTTCCCTTGGAATTTCGCTGTTGTTCGTTGGTGAGGCAGTCGCCGGAACCACCGAACGCATTGACGTAGCGACGCTCAACCGCATCTCAACCGTCGATCAATTCGGGAAAAACCACCGCTTCAGCTTTCCGACGCGAAAGCCGGTGCTGGTGACGACAGCCGGTCAGCGGGGCTCTCGGGATATCGAACCCTGGATTCGGCCGATCGGAGAATCCTTTTACGGGAAAGTCGAGATCGTTGGCGTCGCCCAGCTGAAAGGGGTGCCGGCCTCTCTTCGCGGCCCGCTGCGAAAGCTGTTCGCGATGCAATCAGCCAGTCATCCTGTTCTCCTCGACTGGAGCGGGGAACTGTGTGAGGTCTTTCCCTACACTAAGAGCGGCGTTTCCGTGGCTCTCCTCGACCAGCGGGGGACGATTGTCTGGCAGGCGACCGGGAAGGCCAATGCTGCCAAGCTCAAAGAACTTCGCCAGACGCTTCAGGCAATGGTGCGTTAGTGAGACAGGAAGAGCGGAACGTCTCCGTGCTCGATCAGGCTTTTCGCAAAGCTGCCGACGAATGCATCCTTGATGAACTTTCGGGAATGGATGCCGGTGACGATGAGGTCAGCTTTCTCGAGGAGGCCTTCTTTCTCGAATGCCTCAAACGGAGCTCCTTTGGAAATCACTTCAGAGGCATTCTCAAAATCGTGTGAACGGAGATAGGCGGCAGCGCTTTCCACCGAATGCTTTGCGTGATCTTTGTCTTTGTCGGCACTGAAAAGCGTCAGCTCGAAGTCGTAGGGCTTGGCAAATGCCACGAAGTCGCGGAGCGTTCGCGCCGAGTTGAAACTTCCGTCATAGGCAATCACGACCTGCTTGATCGGGGTTGGCTCTGAACTTGGCACCGCCAAAACCGGTGTGACGGTCCGGTCAAGAATCTTGACGAGGGAGTCGCCCGGCGTGTCGCGGGTCTCAAAGTGAAAGAAGGTCCGCAAACCAACCACGACCAGATCAAACAAGGCCGAAGCTTCAAGAATGAGATTCGGCGGCAGACCTTCCAATTGAACTTCCTGGTGAGTGGTATGAAGCGATTCACACGTCTCGGCGAAATGCCGACGCAAATCTCCGATCTGCTCTTCCGCTTCGCTGATCGCGCTCGACATCGCATCAATCACCGCAGGCCAGTTCTGCATTTCGAGCGGAGCGATCGTGGAACGGATTTCCGGCGAGTCCAGAATGACCAGTCCTTCCACCTGGGCATAATGCGCACGAGCAACCTCACAGGCTCGCAACGTTGCGGCTTTCGAATACTCTGAAGGATCAAGGGGAACGAGGATACGTTGAATGGATGTGTGCTTCATGATCCAATGATGCAATGAAGGTGGATGCTTTGCCTCGCGTTCCTTGGCATAGTGAACGCACTCCTTGTGCTGACATTGGTTGTGAAGCCTGGATTCGATAACCATACCAGAATCTCAACCTCCATAACCGGGAAGCTGTGACTGGTAGAAACGATCGAGAAACTCCACCAGATCGACCAGTTGTTGTACGGTCATGGACTCCGTGAGTTTGGGCATGAACGGCTCCACGTCATCGCCCTCCAACGTCCGGTCAAGCAACGCACGATAACGTTCGTTCATCACGTGGCGCGGATTGGTAATGGCCGTAATCATGTCCTCGTAGCGCTTCACAAAACGCACTTCCTCACCCAGCAACAAATCGAGGCGAGCATCGGCCGGTTGGTTGACTTTGGCGCCTTTCACCAAATGACACTGACTGCAGGCCAGTTGGCCGAAAACCAGCTGGCCACGCTCGGGATCGCCACCAAGAAATCGAAACACAACCGGTTCTGCCGAAATCTCGAGTGAATTCTTGTCCACTGCTTCAGAGCCCGGCGCTGCACCGGCCGTCAACACAAGCCCGGCTAACATTATGAATGTGAAATGGAAGTTCAATTTCATGATCAGGGTGGGGTAGGGGTTCTTATCGATGAGTTAATTGGATTCCTTCTTCTCCTGACACGAGACACAAAGGGAGACCGAAGGCTTGGCCAGCAATCGCTCCATGGGAATCATGGTTCCACAATGGAGGCAACTCTCATAGTTTCCTTCAACGATGCGTTGCAGGGCGAGGTCGATTTTCGCGATGAGGAAGGCATCGTCCATGCTCAACTGATGCTCTACCATCCGCTCCGCCTCGAGCTCGGCCCGTTCTGCGGCATCGGCGCCAACACCAACCGTCGTACTCGATTCACGATTGCGAAGCGTGTCTATTTCGCCAACGATCTCAGCACGTTCCGCTAAAAGTTGCCTTCGAATCTGGTGTTTTTGCTCTTCTGTCATGAGTTTGTTTGCTTAGGGTTGGGCGTCAGGTTCGCCATCCAAGCGAGTGGTGATAAAGGCTGCGATATTTCGAATGTCGCGAGGACGCCAAAGCCGCTTGGCCATGGCATGCATGGCGACGGAATCCTGGTTCTGAGGATCGGCCTTTCGTTCTCCCAAGCGGAATCGACTGACCTGCTCGATGATGTACCAGTCTTGAAAACCGTGGAGTGGCGGGCTCTCCTTGGCGGCATTTCCCTCCGCATCGGAACCATGGCATTCGGAACAGAGACTGGCGTAGAGAATTCCGCCGCGTTCGACATCTCCCGAGACGCTATGGACCGACCGCCGCGGTGGCAGCGAAGCCACATATCCCGCCAAATCCCGAAACAGGTCATCACTCAACTCGACCGCCTCACGGTGCATGAAGTAGACGCTATCGCTATCCATCGGCACGGTTCCGCCACGAAAGCCATCGCGGTATTTGCGAATCTGCTGCATGATATAGTGGTCCGGCAAACCCGCTATCGCAGGACCGCGCCCTTCGTCATATCCCTGGCCTTCCTGGCCGTGACAGGAGGCGCACTCGTTCTTCCAAAAATGGAGTGTGCGAAAACGGCGCTCGTCTTTCTCTTCCTCGGCAAGAGCCGGGAGGTTCAGGACTACCCAAAGAGAAAGAAACACCATTCGCATCACCTATTGATGCCATGGTCGCGCCATTTCGACTTTACCCCGATTGCGAAGGAGTGCGCGAATCTTGCGCCAACTCAGCCCACCGGCTGAAATACCCAAACCCGCTTCACATAGTCGCCATAGACAACCCAGCTGGGTTCTTCGGTGATCAATTGCGGGCGCAGCGCAACCAGTTCCAGCGCCTCGAATCTCTTCTCCCGCGAAGGGACATGGACCGAGCCGCCACCTGGCGTCACGTCGCTGTCTTTTTCCACGACCTGGAGCTTAATCACGAACCAGACCGCCACGGCGATCGCCAAGGCTGCCAGCTTCGCTTTCCAGTCGTGCAGGAACAGATTCTTCAGAAGACGAGTCAGTTTCATTGGGCAAAAGAAGTTCGTAAAGCCGACGATGGAACGCTTCGTCGCTCAAGTTCTGCTCGAGCTTGCCATCCACCGCAATGGAAAGATTTCCGGTTTCCTCGGAAACGACGAGGGCAATTGCGTCCGACTCGTCGCTGACGCCCATCGCCGCACGATGTCGCAGTCCCACGCTTCGGTCCGTCAGCTCATTCTGAGAGACCGGAAACACGCAACCGGCACCTTCAATCCGCTCATCGACGACGCGGAAGATCACTCCTCCATCGTGCAGGGCCGCCTTGGGATGAAAAATCGACAACATGATCTCCGGCGTCAGCTTCGCATCCAGCTCCACTCCGGTATCGAGCAAATGTTTGAGGCTGATGCCCCGCTCAATTGCGATCAGCGCCCCAATCCGCCGTTTCGAAAGAATCTGGGCCACTTCGGCCAACTCATCGACCGTTTCCCGCCGCTGCGCGATGAGGAAGGAGCTGAAACGGCTTCCCAGCTCCGCCAACCCGCGGCGCAGTTCCGGCTGAAAGAGAATGATGAGGGCGATTGCCAAGAGGGCGGAAAAGCTTTTCACCAACCACTCGATGACCTCCAACTGGAGATAGCGCGACAGAAGGGTGAGGCCGATAATCACGAGGAGCAACCCGATCAGAATCCGCGCAGCCCGGGTGGCGCGGAAGTAGATATAACCCTGGTAAACGATGACCGCGAGAATCAGAATCTCAACCGCGGCACGCCACCAGTCGGTTTCTTGAAGCAATTCAGCGAAAGGTTCCATGGAGCGCGGGAAGTTTCGCTTCAGGGAAGGATTGGCGCAAGGCGATTATAGACGGATTGGCAACTACGGTGATTTAACTCTGCTCGAGCGCTTCAGCCATCCGCATCGCGTCAAGGTTTGCCCGCACATCATGAACGCGGTGAAGGCGAACGCCCACTGCACTCGCCAAAGCCGTCGTCGCCACCGTTGGAGCAAATCGGTCTTCCAAATCCGCGTTGAGCAGTTTACCAAAAAACGACTTTCGGGATACGCCGAGCAACAAGGGCCGATCCGCCACTGTCAGCTGATCGAGATGACGCAGAAGTTCCAGATTGTGTTCCAAGGTCTTGCCAAATCCGATTCCCGGGTCAAAAACGATGCGATCCCGATCGATCCCGGACTTCTCCGCAAACTCGAGACGTTCGGCAAAAAAATCGCGCACTTCGGCCACCACGTCTCCATAGGTTGGCTGCTTCTGCATGGTTCGGGGCTGGCCCTGCATGTGCATCAGCACCACTCCCGCGTTCGTTTCCGCCGCAACCCGGGCCATGTCCGGGTCTCCACGAAAAGCGGTTACATCGTTGATAATCGTGGCCCCCGCTTCGCAGGCCTGGCGCGCGATTTCCGCTTTCGACGTATCGATCGAAATGACGGGGCTGGATTCCAATTGGCCAAGCTTTTCAATCACGGGAAGGACGCGACGAGCCTCCTCCTCTTCCGTCACCGCTTCGGCACCCGGACGGGTTGATTCGCCTCCCACATCGATGATGGCAGCTCCTTCCGAGATCATCTGCCGGGCGTGACCGATCGCATTGACGATTTTCTCGAATCGACCTCCGTCAGAGAACGAATCGGGCGTCACATTCAAAATGCCCATGATCAGGCCTTGCTCGGCCAAATCGATGGTGTGGTTGCAGCAACGCCAAGTCATTGAAACCATGATAAAGCGCAAATTCTGCCATTTCCCAAAGGAATTAGCCAAAAGGCTGAAGGAGTTCCGCTTGCTCTTTCGTCTGATAATTTTTACACTGTTGATCCCGATCATGAAACTGTCCTTCAAAGCCTTTCTGACGCTTACTGCCGGAATCGTCGCGTTTATTCTCCCTGTCTCGCCGGTTTCCGCTCAACAGGGAAGCAGTGCCGGAGGAGGGCCGTTTGTGAGAATGGTGCGTCACAACGACGGCAGCCGAACAGTCACGGCGCGGTCCGAGCTTGATCCCAATTCACCGCTTAAAGTGGGAAAAACGCAGACGATCTCGACCTACGATCCTGAAGGTGTGTTGCGACTGAAACGTATTTATCAGCTCAACAAGTATGGAAAGCCTGAAGTCTTTGTGATCTCTGATGGCGCTGGACGCCCGCTGGTTGAGGGGTTGTTCACTTACGATCTTCAGAATCGCCTCGCCAAAGAAGAACTCTTTGAGCTTCCCTCGAAACGCCCGGTTCGAACCCAGATTCACAGCTACACGGCAGGAACCAGGGGGACCGTTCGCACGGTCAATCATGGGCCGTTGCCTCCCGAATTGCTTCGTTGGATGGATCCGGATGGAAACGTGGCGGGCATCAAGCCATCCGAGAAATCAGCTGCTGAGCCAGAGAAAAAGAGTGGCGGAGGATTCTTCAGGCGGTTGAGAGGCAAGGATAAATGACCTCGGGACCCGGAAGGGACTTGGTCTTGATACTCCTTGTGGCAATCGCGATCGGCGGTTGCTGCTACGGTTTGTATTGGCGACTTCAGGCAGGAGCGAAACAGACCAACGTGAACAACGATCAGCAGATTCTCGATCTCTATCGCAAGGTTGAACAAGTTGAAGCCGTTAATGATCGGTTGCTCGAACGAATCGCAGAGTTGGAGGAGAGAGAGCCCGAAACATAGTTTTTAGAATTTCGCACATTGCTCGCAATTTTAACGAAAAGGTAACAAATTACGCTTTTGTTCCGCGGAAACCGCTCGTAGGAATTTTTCTAACCAAGTGCCTTTGCGCACTACTGCTGTTATGAACGCGATTGATAAAGGAGGCCGTGGCAGGCTCTGGCTGTCGAAATCCGGAAAGTGGCTTATTGGAGCCGTTTTACTGGGCATTGGATTTACAACCACCTCTGGTTGGGCGCAGTCTTCCGAGACGCGCTTCGGTTTTGTCGAACGACAGGCCGGGCTGCGCCAGGGATATGGTGTCTACAGCACCACAGCCTTCCCGGCGGTGAATACCTACGGCTTCAAGCACGCGGCCGTGGTTGTCGAAAAAGGCTCGAAAGTGGCGTTGCTTAGCAACAGCGGCTCTTCGATTCCGTCCGGAGCGGTGAATACCGGCGCCAACGTGCCACCCCCCAATTTGATGGTGGTATCCGGCCGCTCGGCAACCCAGACCGCAACTACGCCTGCTCCACGGCGGCGGCTTTTTGCGCGCCGCACGGAGACGGGCACGAGCAGTGATGGCTATTATCTTCTTTCACGAACCAGAGGCAATCCACCCTCGGCTCAAACATCAAGCGTCCGACGCACCACTGCGGTTTCGAGCGCATCCAGCAAAAAGAAAATTGGCCTGAGAAATCTTTTCCGGCGGCGATAGCCGCGACTTGTTGTTTACTTGAAGTCTTACAAAGTGCTGGCGGCGAATGCTGCCAGCACTTTTTCTTTGCGATGGGAGTTGGTAGATCTC